>CALCEK010000274.1 GCA_937900125.1 uncultured Treponema sp.
GACCACCGAGATCTACACTCTTTCCCTACACGACGCTCTTCCGATCTGCATATTAAACCCAGCTTTGTGCAAGTTGAATTAAAACTTCCGTCGCTTGAATCATTTGGCTAAAACTTGCCCATTCATAGCGAGAATGATACAAATGTCCGCCTGTAAAAATGTTCGGCGTGGGGATTCCCATTTCTGTGAGTCGAGAGCCGTCCGTTCCGCCACGAATCGGAGTGAACACGGGGCTAATACCAGCGGCTTTATACGCAGAAACTAATTTTTCCACAACCTGCGGATTTTTATCGAGAACTTCTTTCATATTAAGATATTGTTGTGTGTGGGTAACGGTTGCTTTTCCACCAAAACTTTCTGCAATAGCATTTGCTAGTTTGTCTACAAGCGATTTTCTTTTTTCCATACCGCTTGATGTAAAATCGCGAAGAAGCAATGTAACGTTTGAACTTTCCACAGAACCAGAAATTCCCATTGGAGCGTAAAATCCTGCATAACCATCGGTGGTTTCGGGCATTTCGTGGTGTGGAAGGCTTGCAACAAAGGCAGCGGCAATATTTATTGCGTTCACCATATCAGGCCTAGCCGAGCCTGTGTGTTTGGATTTTCCTGTAAACACAACCTCGCTTTTGTAGGCATTAAAACATTCGGTTTCAAGCTCGCCTCGATGTCCGCCGTCAACCGTATATGCCATTTTTGACTTAATCAAATTGAGCGGAACTTTGTCCATTCCGTGTCCTGTTTCTTCATCGGGAGAAAAAATCACCTCAATTGCACCGTGTTTTACCTCTGGATGAGTTACTAAATATTCGAGCATCGTCATAATTTCGGCAACGCCCGCTTTGTCATCGGCTCCCAACAGCGTAGAACCATCGCTAGAAATGATTGTGTCCCGCTCTTTTCCCGCAAGAACTAAATCTTTATCTAAAGCGGGGTCGAGCGTAATTCCGTAAGGCAATTTTATTGGCGAACCATCGTAATTTGTTACAACTTGAGGTTTTACGTCTTTTCCTGTAACTTCTTCAACGGTGTCAATATGCGCTAAAACGCAAAAACTGGGAACATTTTCGCACCCTGCGCTTGCTGGCAAAAATCCGTATGTATAACAAAATGGCGTTGTTTGCACATCTTTTAAGCCTAACGCACTTAGCTCTTGATTTAAAACTTTTGCTAAGTCTTTTTGCTGCTCTGTACTCGGCATTACCCCCGAATCAGCTTTTTCACTAGAACTTTCACTATAAATTTGCACGTAGCGCAAAAAACGTTCCAAAAGTGCGCTTGCATATACTGTTTCAAAAATATTATCTGCTAAAGTTTTCATAGTAAAAGCATAGCGCATTTTGCTCTTTTTGCAAAGTGGCTTTAATTCTTGACTGTTTTGGATTTTGCTTTAAGATATTTTTAAGCTTTTGAGGGGAGAAAATGGGCTGTTTGCAAAGCATACAGGTTGTCTGCGAATCGCCCGCGCTGTTTGCAAAGAGGTGTGCGGTTGGGGGATGGCGGGATGCTAACAAAACATTTCTCCCAGTTAGCAAAACATTGCAACGCTAACGGGGGCGCACGATTTGGGGGAGAGAATGCGGGGTATGCTAACAGAGGCGCGGGGGTGGGAAAAGAAACATTGGTTTGCGTAACTGGGGGCGGTTGGGGTATTTTGTGTGCATTTACAAAAATAGATATTTCGCTACGCTCAATATGACTTTGGGGTAGCGGGGCGGTTCTATCTTTAGGCAAGGCATTGTCGGCAAACTGCGCCGCTGTTTGCAAAGCGACATTTTGTCCCCAAAACACCGCCCACTGTTTGCAAAAGCTGCCCGACCGTCTGCAAACGAAATATCTCTTTTCCAAAGATACGCAGATTCTTCGCGGGCGAAGCCTTATCGCTCAGAATGCCCACTCAAAGTTGCCCGCACTGTCAGCAAACTGCGCCCGCTGTTCGCAAAGCGACAATCTGTCCGCATCTCCCGCCAGTTGTCCGCAAAGTCGCCCCACTGTTCGCAAGCCACCCGCACTGTCGGCAAACTGCGCCCCCGTTTGCAAAGCGACACTCTGTCAGCATCCCCCGCAAATTGTCAGCGAACCGCGCCTCCGTTTGCAATCCGCGCCAACTGTTCCGCAAAACTGCCCGCGCCGTCTGCAAAGCGATACTCTGTCAGCATTCCCCGCAAATTATCAGCGAACCGCCCCAGTTGTTAGCAAAACCGCCCGCACCGTTTGCAAAGAGGGGCACGGTTGGTGGGAGAGAACGTGGGGTTATGCAAACAGGGGCGCGGGATTGGGAACAAAACGTTGGTTGTCGTAACTGGGAGCGGTTGGAGTATTTTGTGTGCGTTTACAAAAATAGATATTTCGCTACGCTCAATATGACTTTGGGGTAGCGGGGGCGGTTTGCAAAGCGACATTTTGTCCCCAAAACACCGCCCACTGTTTGCAAAAGCTGCCCGACCGTCTGCAAAGCGACAATCTGTCCCCAAGCTGCCCCACCAAGTCTCCTCCTCAAAAGCCACAACTCACCCTTGATTTTCATCGAATCGCTGACTTTGTAATAGACTTTACAATTTTTCTTTGGTATAATGGATTTTATGCAGATTATACCAGTTGCGAGCGGCAAGGGGGGCGTTGGAAAAAGCCTTTTGAGTGCAAACCTTGCAATAGCTTTAGGTCAAGCAGGAAAAAAAGTTTTGTTGGCAGACCTTGATTTAGGGGCTTCAAACCTTCATCTTGTAATAGGTCAACAGTCTCCAAAAGCAGGAATGGGAACGTATTTAAATGGACAATCTCGTTTTGAAGATATAATTATCCCTACTGATTACGAAAATGTTTCGTTTATTGCAGGAGATTCGGAACTTCCAGGGATTTCTTCACTCAGAATCAGCCAAAAAAATGATTTGATTCGGAATTTTACCCATCAAGATGTGGATTATCTGATTCTTGACCTTGGAGCAGGAACACATCTTACCATTTTGGATATGTTTTTAACTTCTCCGCAAGGAATTATTGTTACCGCCCCTACAGTTACGGCAACGCTGAACGCCTATCTTTTTTTTAAAAACATTGTGTTTAGAATGATGTACAACACATTCCGCAAGGGAACTCCCGCTTACAATTACCTTGAAGAGCTAAAAAAAGACACCTCCTCTTTGCAGCGAATGTACATTCCCAAACTCATTGACCAGCTAGAAATCGTTGACCCAAAAAACACGGCACTTTTTAGGTCAAGAATGGCAGAGTTTCGGCCTAGAATGATAATGAATATGATTGACGACCCAAAGGACGCTGACCGCGCCCAGCGGATTCGACATTCTTGTCAGGAGTTTTTGGGGCTAAATATTGAGCATTTGGGTGTTATTTATAGAGACGCACTTCAGGATAAGGCACTTTCTTCAAGATTGCCCGTTGTCATTTATAAGCCGCAATCGCTAATTGCACAAGCAATTTACAGAATCACCGAAAAAATCATCCATTCAGAAACGCTCGTTTTTGATAGCGAATACGATATAACGCAGGCCGCCGAAACTTCATTTCAAATCGCCTCGGAAGAAGCCGAAGACGATTATAATTCGCGAATGTCCTACGTGGAAGACCTTGTTGGTTCGGGCGCATTAACGGCTAGTGAACTTGCGGAAACAATCAAACAGCAACAGTTTGAAATCACTCGGCTAAAAAATGAAAATAATCTTCTAAAAAAGAAACTCGTTGATGCCGCAAGCCAAGGATTTAAAATGTAAAAACAGGAGATGTTGCAGGAAGTATGCCGTTGTTTTTACCCGTCATTCCGAGCGGTCGTTGCTCGCAAAGGATCTGTAAATGTTTCGCAGACACGCACGATAACGCTTGGCAACGCCTGAGAATCAAATCTGCAAAATAATGCAAAAATGAGCATACATTTGT
Organism: uncultured Treponema sp.; assembly: GCA_937900125.1. Classification (GTDB taxonomy): domain Bacteria; phylum Spirochaetota; class Spirochaetia; order Treponematales; family Treponemataceae; genus Treponema_D. Next base: position 3,892 of record CALCEK010000274.1, read on the forward strand.
AACAAAAAAAAACGATTTTTAAGGATTTTGAAAATGAACTTTTTACCATTGTATATAAACTACCCCTCGTGGATTCATCCAGAGATTTTTCCTGGAGTGCCGTTGTTAGGACTTTTGCGCTGGTATGGTCTTATGTATATTTTTGCTTTTGCAACCGCGTATTTTGTTCTAAAACAACAATTTAAGGAAGGCGCGTTAGACACTCCCACGCAAAAAGCAAGCGAAGATGATATTTTCAGTTTTATAACTTGCGGGATTGTTTTTTTGCTACTTGGGGCGCGTATTTTTTCTACACTTGTTTATGACACCAGCGGATTGTACTGGCGAAAACCTTGGCTAATTTTTTGGCCATTCGACACAGAAACTCACAAATTTACAGGCCTTGCGGGAATGAGCTATCACGGTGGATTTATCGGTGGCTTAATCGGAATGATAATTTGGTGTTTTTATCACAAACGCCCGCTTTGGAAATGGATTGACGCAATGTGCGTTGCGATTCCTTTGGGCTATACATTTGGACGGCTCGGAAACTTTCTAAATGGCGAGTTATATGGAAGAATTACAACAGTCCCATGGGGAATCGTTTTTCCTCAAGCTCCATCTTTTTCTTCTACAATCGATTGGGTTCAAGCCTTTGCGGCAGAGTGCGGTCTTGATATTGCGGAGCAAAAATTGGTAAATCTTCCGCGACACCCTAGTCAACTTTACGAAGCTTTATTTGAAGGTTTGCTACTATGGTCAGTTTTATGGCTTTTGCGGAAACACAAGCCCTTTGATGGATTTTTGGGAGCTTGTTATACAATCGGGTACGGTGCGGTTAGATTTGTAATTGAATATTTTAGACAGCCCGATGCCGATTTGGGCTATAGGATTTCTCCAACAAATAATCAAGTTTTGTACACAAATTCATCTTTGCTAAACATAAGCACTGGACAGATTTTGTGTTTTATAATGATAAGTGGCGGAATTATTTTGTTAATCGTTCTTGCCATCTTAGACAAACGAAAAAAGAATCAGCATAAGAACTGAGATAGTGTTAGAGCAAGTCTAGTAACATCTGACCTAAATGCCAAATTTCTGAAAATCTGTCATTTTGGGGCGGGCAATAGCACGTTGTGCGCTAAGGTGTTACCCGCAAAAAATCTAATTTCTCTGTAAAATATAATCGATTAACTTGAAAAAATGATTTTTTGCCATGTCATTCTGAGCTAAAAGGCGAAGAATCTTGGTTTGCCACGCAAACACTAGATGTTTCGCTACGCTCAACATGACGATGACGATAATGTATAAATTTCAAGTTAATCTACTATAAACGCTAGATTCTTCACCCCTTTTTAGTGTTCAGAATGGCACACTAGACAAACTCTAACACTTCTAGTTTTTTATTTGTGCATTAAATCTGCGCCACTGTGCCAAGCTTGCCCGACTTTTTCTCCGATTGCGTAATAGCCATTTTGGAATTGGTCAAACACAAAGGCGTTTAATTTTGTAGGGTCAACTTTGCCATTTTCGTCAAGAACAGATTCGTCGGCCAAAGTGTTTTGGATTTTTCCAATTACACGGAATCCCTCTGGGCCATGCTGAATTTCTTCAACTGTACATTCTAGTGTGAGCGGAAATTCCTCAATCACGGGGGCATCCACAAATTCACTCTTTACCGCGTGGAGTCCTGTTTTTTCAAATTTATCCGCCATTTTCGCCCCAGATGCGATTCCAAAAAAATCCGCCTCGCGAATGTGCGCTACATCTGCAACGCTAATTGTAAACGCTTTTTTTACTTTAAGATTATCGCTTGTTTTGTGACTTTCGTCCAAATTTAGCGCAACCATATTTTCTGCACAAATTCCGCCCCACGCCATATTCATAACGTCAACAGTTCCGTTTTCATCATAAGTAGAAATCAACAAAACGGGCATCGGAAAAAGATACGGCTTTACTCCCAAACTCTTTTTCATATACACTCCTCTAAAAATAAAAATTCATGAAACTAAAATTCCATCCTTTAAATATACAAAAAGATTTGTAAAAACGTCAATTCGATGGTGTTACGAAATGTATGCTGGCACAAGGAAGAGTCCGAAGTTTATCCGCTGTTTTCGTGGTTCGATTCTCCCCAGACGTGTGTAACATCTCCCCAGAGACTCGGTGATAGGCATAATTCAGAACATAAAACGCAGGACAAGGGAATTTCATAAACACGGAGTTTTTCAAGACCATGATTTACCTGGTCTGAGGCAAAATCTCCCTTGAAAAATACGCTGTCATGGCGTAATATGATTTTAGGCTCTACCCAAACTTTTGGGAGAAGAGCATATTTTAGGAGCTTAAAAAAATGCACGCAGTTGATATGACTATTCTTGACTTCATAAGTGGCAGGAATAAAGTTTGTGTAATTCCGCCATTTCAACGAAATTATGAATGGAGTGAAAAACAGTGTAAAGAAATTTTTGATGATATAAAAACTGCTTCATTAAATGATAAAAATCATTATATCGGCAATATTGTATACTACTTGGGCAAAAAGACGGGAGCTTCATTTTCCGAATTGATTTTAGTAGATGGTCAGCAAAGAGTAACAACAATTTTAATTTTGCTTTGTGCCTTAAGAGACACAATGTCTGATACAAATAAAGTTGCTGATGTGGAACAATTCCTTGTAAATTCAACAAAAGACGAAAAATATAGGATACGGCTAAAGCAAACATCTTATGATGCGGACACTTTTGTAAGTCTAATAAATCAGACACCCCCAAAGAGTACAGACAATAACATATACAAAAATTATATAAATTTTAAAAAGTGGCTTAAAAATGAAGATGCCATTAAACCTGAAGATTTTTTTGATGCTTTGGAAAGACTTCAAATTGTTGATGTAAATCTACAAATAGAAAATGATTTGGCTGCTGTTCAGACCGTGTTTGAAAAAATCAATTCAACGGGAACTCCTTTAACGGCGGCAGATTTATTAAGAAACTATTTGCTAATTTCAGATACAATCGATGAACAAGACCGTCTCTATAAGGAATATTGGACTGAGATAGAAAAAAATATCAAAACAGAAAATATTCCCCGCTTTGTAAAAGATTATCTTGTAATGAAAACATACGGAGATGTTGTAGAGAGTAACACATATTCTCAATTCAAGAACGATTACATTATAGAAAATTCATTGGATAAGGAACAAGTTTTGTCGGATATGAAAAAATACTCCGTATTTTATTCCTATCTGAAATTCGAAAATTCTAGTGACATAAATCTAAACAGGATAATTCAAATATTAAAATATTTGAAAACAGATGACGTTTTTCCTCTGTATCTTTATCTAACCGAAAAATTATATGCTTCAGATAAAAAAGAATTATGTAAGATTTTGACCCTTTTGAAAGACTTTTTATTAAGATACCGTATAGTTACTCCAAGTGCTGGTGGTGGTTCTTTAAGAAATGTGATTCAAAAATTGATAGAAAAACTAGACAAAGAGGAAATTGAGTTTTCTTATGATGCAATTTATTTTGAATTATCCAATAGTTCCGCACTTTCAGGAAGGTTTCCTGATGATGAAGAATTTAAAAATGCCCTTATGCTCTCAAATGAGAAGAATTATAAATATGCAAGGGCTGTTTTGTTAGGAATAGAATATAATGAATCTACAAGACCTACAGTTCAGTTTGATGAAGTTACAATTGAGCATTTAATGCCCCAAACTCTGAATGACGCTTGGAAGCAAAATCTCGGCGGAAAGGAGAAAGCGGAAGAAATTTATGAAAGTTATTTAAATTGTATTGGAAATCTCACTCCTCTTTCACAGTCTTGTAATTCAAAGATTTCAAATCTTCCGTGGAGTCAGAAAAGAAATAAAATTGACTTTACGGGGTTTTCTATATCTGACCCTGTAAAAAATATTTTAA
>CALCEK010000275.1 GCA_937900125.1 uncultured Treponema sp.
TCTGGACGCTAATTTTGTAAATTTTGCATTTTAAATACTATTATAATTGTATGAACAATGCTATTTTAAAACGATTTTCAGTTTATTCAGAAATAAAAGCTAGAACGCTTATGCGGGATTCCTTTTTTTCACTTTGCGGCGGGAATGAATGCCTGCGGTGTGGAAGTAAAAAAGGTTTACTTTGCAAACAATGCGAAAATTCTTTTACAAATGATTTTTCAAAAATAAGTGCGTTGCGTTGTTCAGTTTGCGGAAAAGAGTTAATTTCAGAATCAGAAACTTGTCTTTCATGCCGAGAAAACCCCATCCTAAAATCAATAGAAAAAGCTTTTCCTATTTATCCGTATCGTATGTGGAATAAAAAATTGCTTTTGGATTGGAAAATTAAAGGGGAACGCTCGCTTTCGCCAATTTTTGCAAAAACTGTTCATAATGCGCTAAAATCAACAGGTTTTCCATCTGTAATAGTTCCAATTCCACCGCGTCCATTAAAAATTTTTCTTAATGGCTGGGACCAAGTTCAAGAATTAGCTTATTTTTTAAACACCCTATACGGATATAAAGTATTAAAGCTTTTAAAAAGAAATTCGCGCGAACAGCAAAAAAAGAAAAATCGTGAAGGTAGACTTTTAACAACAGAAGGTTCTTATTCGCTTTCAAAAAATGCTTTAGAATTTGCTAAAAAAAATAAAGTGCCTAATTCTGTTGTTTTACTTGATGATATTATGACGACTGGGGCTACCATTGAATGTTGCGCCCGACTTTTAAAACGGCTTGGAATCAGAAAAGTTTATGCACTTTCACTTTTTATAGTAGACTAGAACGTTTTCTTGGTATAAAATAAGGTAGTCACTCAATTTAGATGCATCTTTAGAAGGAGAAAGACATGGCCGAAGAAAGTACACAATTTCAGCTGGTAACATTTCAACTAGGCGATGAGTTGTATGGTGTTGACATTATGGACGTAAAAGAAATTGTAAAAGTCCAAAATGTGCGTCCAATTCCCAACGCTCCCTATTATGTTGAAGGAATCATAAATCTGCGTAGTGAAATAATTCCTATTATCAATCTTCATAAACGTTTTCATATAAAGAAATTAGTTTCAACAAGTGAAATAGACGAATTAGAAGAAGACGAAGGCGGTTTTATAATCCTTGATATTGAAGGAAATAAAATCGGTATTATTATCGACCGCATTGCAAGAGTTGTTCTTGTTGAAAAAGGTGATATAAAACCTCCTCCACAGATGTTGAGCGGTATTGGAACGGAATATATTCAAGGCGTTGTTCGCCAAGATTCTACCTACCTTATCATTCTTGATACTCGTCGATTGTTTAGTGCTAAAGAATTGCAAAAAATTATTCCCGATGTGTAATTCTAAAAACTAAGGAATTACTGATTAACTCACACTCTATTTTATTGAGCGTTTATGCGTTGCCTATAAAATTTTATATGGCAAGGTTAAATTTGTTTAATCAGTGTTCCTTAAAAAAAGAAACGATTGATTTTACGCCTACGAGAAAACTTCATTTTTCAAACAGGTTTATTGTCTTTTGTAACTTTGGCAAAAGCGAGCGGAGGATTTAAAAATGATTCAGACCTATAGTCCCACAATCCGTCGGAAAGAGATGGAAGCTGTACTTACTTGTATGGTTGATGAACGCTTGGGACCTGGCGAGATGAATGTTCGATTGGTGCAGTTGATAAAAGAAAATATGGGATGTGCGGGTGCTGTTGCCCTACGAAGTCCTTCTGTTGCGTTGTATTACGCGCTAAAGGCTCTTGCAATTCCAGAAGGCGCAACCGTTATGTTGAGCGCACTTTCTCCGTCTTGGCAAATTATAACTCTTGAACGTTTAGGTTATAAAGTTATTGTACTTGATGTTTCTGAAGAAAATGGGTTGGTCACTTTTGAACAAATAGAAAATGGTGTAAAAGAGGGCGGAAGTGTTTTGCTTTTAGGAGAGCAAATGGGAATCCTTCCTGATATTGATCCGATTCTTTCTTTGGGAATACATATAATAGAAGATATTTCACAATCTGCATTTGCTTCTTATCCTTCTGTGGAGAATGTTGAACTTCAGGATAAACAAAAATCTCAAACTGAAAACACCACTTCGGAATCCCCTGCCCAAACAGATGTCCTTGGAAAAAAAGCTGGAATGTATGCTTCTTACGCTATTTTAGGAATGGAAGAAACAGATATTATTACCGCTGGCGGGGGTGCGGTTTTAATAGCTCCGAATCGCAAAGAATGGACTGCTTTAAATGACCTTTTAAAACTTGCTCCATCTACTGATTTTTTCCCAGATATGAATGCGGCATTGGCTTTTGTTGAAGTAAAGGAATTTTCTAGAAACGAAGAAACTCGCCGTGAGTTTTACGAATCTTATAGCAGAGCAATTTTATCTGGACGACATAAAACTTTTTTACGACCTGCGGGTGCTTTGTCTACAATATATTCTTTTCCGCTTGTCCTAAACTCTGGTTTTAAAGATGTAAAATCTTACGCCCAAAGAAAAGGAATCGAAGTTCGGCAAGCTTATGAGAATTCAGTTATTGCATTAAGGCAAGATGAATATTCCGCTTCTTGCATTTGTGCAAAATCTTTATTGCTAAGGTGCGCACTTTTCCCGCTTTATCCGCGTTTAGGAAAAAAGGACGTGGCTGGAATTATAAAAGTTTTGTCGTCATTACCATAAATGTTATTTTTAGAGTTTTCTTTTTTGCGTTTTGCCCGCTGATTCTCTATAAAAGGTGAATATGAATACGTGCCTTATAGTAGTAAATACATTTAAAAAAGAAGCGATTTTCTTAAAGGAAGAAATTCGTGTTTTTCTTGAGGAAAAGTCAATTTCGACAAAAATCTATACATATGACGGGCGTACTGCAAGCAAAAACGCATCATTACCGCTTTCTTTTTCAGTCGATTTTGTTATAACGCTTGGTGGCGATGGAACTGTTTTGTTTGCAAGCCGAAGTTGCGCCCCATTACAAATCCCCGTTTTTGCAATAAATTTGGGAGAATTTGGTTTTTTGGCTGGAGTTGATGTTTCTATCTGGAAAAGCGTTCTTTCGGATTTTATTGATGGAAAAATCTCTGGCGTTGAACGTTCCCTTGTTTTGTGTGAAGTTTTACGGGACGGGAATACAATTTTTTCTTCTGCGGGATTAAATGACGTTGTAATTTCTAGCACGGCATCAACAAGACTTATAAATCTGAGTGTCGCTTACAATCACGCACTTTTAGGACCATTTAAGGCAAATGGAATCATTGTTTCAACCGCTACAGGTTCTACTGCATATTCCGCTGCGGCTGGAGGTCCTATTATTGACCCATCGCTTGACGCTCTTGTTTTAACACCTATATCTTCGTTTAGTCTTTCTGCTCGACCGCTCGTTTTTTCTTCAAAAGGAGAAATCGCAATTACAGTTCTCCCATCTCGCGAAAAAGTAGGACTTTCTGTTGATGGTCAAATAGATTGCGATTTACAAACAAAAGATGTTATAATATTATATGTGCCATCTTACAAAGCTAGACTTATTTGTTCTAGTCAAGAAAAATTTTATTCAGCTTTACAAAGCAAATTAAATTGGGCAGGAGGTCCGCGTGCTTGAAGAACTTGACATTCATAATTTTGCCCTAATTGACCATGTTCATCTTGAATTTTCGCCTGGATTTACCGTTTTAAGTGGCGAAACTGGAGCAGGAAAATCAATCTTGATAGGAAGCCTTGCATTTTTACTTGGAGGGAAGGCGGGTCTTGAGCAAATTCGAACTGGTGAAAAAGAAGCAAGTGTTTCTGGTGTATTTTTCTTAAAAAATGCTGAATCTGTGGAATGGTTGACCGAACACGATATTTCTTGCGAAGAAAATCGCATTTTGCTCCGCAGAGTTATTCGGGATTCTGGAAAATCGTCCTGTTGGATTGGGGGCATTCCAGTTACAAAAGCAGATTTGCTATCGTTTTCTAGCTATCTTGTAGACCTTCATGGGCAGCATGAGCAACAGTCGCTTATGAAAGTTGTAGAACATCGGCGTTATCTTGATATGTATGCCGATATTGTTGACGAAGTTGATAGTTTTAAAGCGGAATATGCGGAATTAGTTGAGCGTCGGCACGTTTTGCAAAAAATTGATACGGGCGAAGCGGAACGAGAGCGAGAAATCGATATGCTTTCTTTTGCTATACAAGAAATTAGTGAAGCTCAACTAAAAGTAGGCGAGGACGAAGAACTTGTTGCGGAAGAAAACAAACTTTCTTCATTTGAAAAACTATACAGTGATATAGAAGAAGCTTCCGCGCTTTTAGACGGTTCGGAGGGAGATGGCATTTTAAGTCTTTTTAAAAGATTAAATGCGAGTATGGGACACGCAGCTTCTCTTGACCGCGAACTTGAAAATCTTGACAGCCGAATACAATCTTCATTTTATGAATTAGATGATATTTCGCAGGAAATTCGGCATTATTCCCAAAGTCTTATTTTTGACCCCGAAAAACTTACCGAAGTGCAGGAACGTTTAGCCTTGCTTTATAAGCTCAAGAAAAAATATGCTTCTTCTGTAAATGCGCCAATTTCAGAAGTTATTGGATATGGTGAAAATGCAAAAGAAAAACTTAAAAAATTGTCAGGCGAACAAATAAATCGGGAAGAATTAGAAAAAATAATTGTTGCCTTAGAAAAAGATGTTTATACAAAGGCAAAATCCATAAGTTCAAAGCGCAAAATAGCCTCTCAAAAAATGGCCAAAGCGGTTGAGGAGATTCTTGCAACTCTTGGAATGGCAAATGCACGTTTTTGTGTGCAGATTGTGGAAAAAGACGGCGATGACTTAGTTCAAAAATGCGGACCTTATGGAATGGATAATATCGAATTTCTTATCAGTGCGAATCCTGGCTCTCCAATGCTTCCGCTTGCACGAATTGCCTCTGGCGGTGAATTGAGTCGCGTTATGTTAGCACTTAAGACTATTTTAAGTAATGCAGATTTGGCGGATACACTTATATTTGACGAAATTGACACAGGAATCGGGGGCGAAATAGCTATATCACTTGGCAGTCACATGAAAAATTTAGCGTCAACAAAACAGATTTTATGTATTACACATCTAGCGAGCATTGCTGTTTTTGCCGATAATCAATTAAAAATAAAAAAAGGTGTAGCTGCAAATACAACTTCTACACAAGTTGTACAGGTGCAAGGGGACGATAGAGTAAAAGAAATTGCTCGAATGTTGTCTGGAGATAGCGATTCTGAACAATCGCTTGAACACGCAGCGGCTATGCTTAAAAAATTTGGAGAGCGGTAATGGCAAATATAACGAATGAAGCAAGGTCTGAATTTTCTGCAGCGGCAAAAATTGTTAAGGAACGGATAAATGAATCGCTCAAAAAAGAAAAAGAAATGCTTTCTCTTATGCGGCAGGACAATTCTGGTGTAGAGTATAAAAAAATTACTCTTGCAGAAGAAATGATTTATGTTGCCACTCTATACATTTCAATAAATACAATTTCGCTAAAAATGCTAGAAACAAAAAATAATGATGCCTTAAATGATTCTCGGAAAACAATTTACAAGGCGATTATTTATCTTGAAGAGGTCGTTTCTAATGTGGTCGATTGCCCTTACAGCGAACTTGAGGGGCGGCTTACGCAAATAAGCAATGTTCCGCTAGAAAAACGATATTATTTGATAAGAAAACTAGGACTTGTTATACAAATGCTCGTGGAAGCTTTTGGTGATAATTCAAAGTGGAAGTGGTCGTTTATAGAGCTTCGCGGGCGATTTGTGGTAATTGCCAAAAATTTTATTGATATGAAGCAAGCCGCAAAGGATTATTTTGACCCGCGTTCCGCCGATTACGACAATACAGTTTTGTATGTTCGACAAATTCGCAAATTGCTCGAAAAATCTGCAATGGAATATCGTGATAAATATGAAATTTCTACAAGACGCATTGACGATATGAGACAGGCAATCAATTTTTTAATTGCAGAACGCCGTGTCGCAATGGTTTTAGGCGATAAAGATGACGCGGAAGAAATCCGCAAAAAAGCATTGGTGTGGAAAACAAAAATGGAAGCTGACCAAAAACTATTGCGCAGTAAGTAGGAGAGCCGATGAACAAAGAATTTGCCCTAAAAATATTTGAAGGCTTTTCAATTGAACGATGGACTGATATGATTCGTCCTTTTGAAGTTGTAGAAATGGATAAAGCCGCTGAACGAATGGTTCTTTCGTACATAATAGGCAAATTCGAAGAAAATTTAGGGAAAAAAGTCGATTGGGAATGGATGATTTACGCCTCTTTATTTGAGCTTTTAAGAAAAATCGCTTTGTGTGATATAAAAAGTCCAGTTCAACGTCTTATAAAAACAGAATTTCCCTATGAGTACAAAAAATTAAACGATTGGGTTATCGAACAGTACACATCGCTTTTGGATTCTTCATTATTAGAACGTTTTAAGATTTATTTAAGCCGCACCGAAGAAACTCCGACCGAGCGAATTTTTAGGGCAGCGCATAAGTTTTCCACTTTGCGCGAGCTTGAAATGATTTCTACAGTAAATGAAAGTCAAAGACTTGAACCCATAAAAAAAGAGGTGTTTGCCGACCTTCAAGAATTTCTTGATTTAGTCGGTTTACAAATGCTTATAACTCGTCAGCGTCCTTTTGATTTTTTAATGCGAATTGAACAACTCCGTTTTCAGACGCGCTGGAATCAAACGCCAAGAGTTCCGCGAACTTCTGTTTTAGGGCATTGTTTTTTTGTTGCCGTTTTGACTCTTTTGTTTATGCACGAAAATAACACTTGCGAAAACAAAGTGCGGCTTTACAATAACTTTTTTTCTGCACTTTTTCACGATTTGCCCGAAGCTGTTACGCGCGATATAATTTCTCCCGTAAAGCAAGCAACGTATTCGCTACCTTCTATTGTAAAAAATATTGAAGAACAGATTGTTGCAAAAGACCTTGTTCCACTTATGGAAAATTTTTATAAAGATGAAATTTTGTATTTTACAAGCGATGAATTTGAAAATCGGGTTTTTTGCGAAAAAAAAGTAAAATTTGTTACTTGGGAAGCCCTTAATTCTATCTATACAAATGCTGAGTATATACCCGTTGATGGAAAATTGGTGCGACTTTCTGACCACTTTGCCGCCTTGCTTGAAGCTGATTCTTCGATTCGGCATGGGATTACAAGCGTTCATCTTTCTGAAGGTAAACTTAATTTGTTAAAAAATTATCCAGAAGGGCTTGTCATAAATGGAATTGATGCTTTTTCTCTGTTTAGGCAATTTGCTTAACGTTCAAATGAGAAAGGCAATAAAAGCGGGCGGACGCTTTTACAAGGCAGGAATGCTTTGCACTTTGTTTTCTTAAAAT
>CALCEK010000276.1 GCA_937900125.1 uncultured Treponema sp.
CAACACTTTTACAAATAAATACTGTAATAAATTCTGGTTCAACTGGGCATATTGCCGAAGACATTGGCAGGCTTGCCATTGCGAACGGCTGGGAAAGCTACATCGCCTACGGGCGTAAGGCTCTGCCTTCTGCCTCGCATCTAATCCGCATTGGGAACAAGGCCGATGTTCTGTGGCATGTGCTGGTAACGCGCCTGTTTGACCTGCACGGGCTTGCCTCGCACGGTGCCACAAAGCGCTTTGTTCGCCAGATTAAGCGTATAAACCCCGATGTAATCCACCTGCACAACATTCACGGCTACTACCTTAACTACAAGATTCTGTTCAACTATCTTGCAAAAAGCGGAACGCCGGTAGTATGGACAATGCACGATTGCTGGGCGGCAACCGGGCATTGTCCATACTATACATTTGTACAATGTGTAGTGTGGCGGAGTCCTGAAGGGTGCAGGCACTGTCCTCAAAAAAAAGGCTATCCGCAGAGTCTTTTGCTTTCTGCGGCGGCATACAATTTTAAGTGCAAGAAAAAGTACTTCAACCTGCTTGCAGAAAATCAGCTTACAATCGTAACGCCGTCCAAATGGCTTAGCGAAGAGATTGCAAAATCATACCTTGGGCATTACAGGCGCATGGTCATAAACAACGGCATTGACCTGGATGTGTTCAAGCCCTCCGGCATAAAAAAGAATGCCAGCGGAAAGTTCACGATTCTTGGCGTGGCAAGCGTGTGGGACGAGCGAAAGGGGCTTAGCGATTTTATAAAGCTTGCAGACCTGTTGCATGATGATGAAGAGATTGTGCTTGTGGGCTTAAGCGAAAAGCAGATTGATTCGTTGCCTAAAGATAAAAGTATACGTGGAATCAGACGGACTGAAAGTCAGAAAGAGCTTGCTGAGCTTTATTCAAGTGCCGTATGTTTTGTGAATCCAACCTATGAAGATACGTTCCCCACTACCAACATAGAAGCCCTTGCATGCGGCACTCCTGTAGTTACGTACCGCACTGGCGGAAGTCCTGAAATTATTGATGGTCAGACGGGCTTTGTTGTAGAGCAGGGAGATATACCTGCTATAAGAGTTTGTGTTGATACGATAGAGAAACAAAGTAAGTCAGAAAGTTCTGAAAAATGCAGGGCAAGAGCATTAAGACTGTTCGCAAAGGAAGAGCGATTTATGGAATATATCAAATTATATTCAAGTATAGTTAAGAAAACGAGCGGGGGGGGGTACAATTGTAGAGTAGTTTCTGAAAAGGCGGTGAAATATGCCGCCTAGAAATCTCCCTATAATCTACGACAACATAATCTATTCCCTCCAAAAATCCGGCGGCATTTCTGTCTATTGGCGAATGCTTGAGGATTCTGTTCCTGTTGCCAGTCGGTTAGTTTATAACAATAGAGCGGAAAACATTTTTTACACAAAGCATAGCAACGAACTGGAATCTCCCGTCAGTATGCTTTTTGAACGCTATAGAAATGTAAAAGTGTCAGAAGAAAAAGAGCCCTTTGTGTTTCATTCAAGCTATTACCGCTGCTGCAAAAACAAAAATGCGGTGAACATCACGACCGTTCATGATTTTACTTATGAGCTTTTCAGAAAAGACTTGAAATCAACTCTGCATAAAATCCAGAAAAAGAACGCAGTCATGCACTCTGCCGGCGTTATCTGTATTTCTGAAAATACAAAGCGAGATTTGTATAAGTATTATCCTGATTATACTGGAAAGGTAAAGGTTATCTATCATGGCTATGATGACAAGACTTTTTATTTTGCAGGGGTAAAAGAGCGGACAAATAATGTGCTTTTTGTTGGTTCTCGTGTTGGGTATAAAGCTTTTGATTATACGCTTCGTTTGCTGTCTGAAATTCCAAGTCTTAACTTAAAAATAATCGGCGGCGGAGAGTTATCTGAATCAGAAATAGCTTTGTTAGACAGTGCAATCCCAAATAGGTATGAGAAACTTAGTTTTGTCTCAAATGAAGAACTTGCCAAGTTGTATAACGTATCTTTTGCCTTGATGTACCCAAGCGAGTATGAAGGCTTCGGTTTTCCTGTTATAGAGGCGCAGGCATGCGGCTGTCCTGTCATCTGCCAGAAAAAATCTTCTATTCCCGAAGTCAGCGGCGATAAGTGTGTGTATGTCGATTCCGCTGATTTTGAAAAATCTGTTGCAGAAATAAACAGGCTTTTTTCACCTCTGTATTATGATGAAATGCAAAAAGCAGGACTTGAAAATGTGAGGCGTTTTTCATGGGAGAAATGTGTGCAGGAAACACAAGATTTCTATGAGGAATGTTTTAGTGCGGATAAAGGTTGCTAAAAGCGAATTTGAATGGGCAGTTGGAACGGATTACTTTGCGGTAAACATGCTTGTAAAAAAGTATAAAGAGTTATAAAATCAGGAGAAAACTATAAAGAGTTATAAAGAATAATAAAAACTATAAAGAACATGGGGTGCAACAGTGCAGAATCCGTTTACGACAACATTCAGCAAAAATCCGGAATACTCGTATATTGCCACAGAAAAAACTGATGAGATTCTTGAGAATTTTGCATACGAGAAACCTTCTGAGTCTGTTTACAAGGTTACTGGCGTTCGCGGCTCTGGAAAAACGGTTATTCTTGCAAAAATAGAAGATGCGCTTAGGAATGACGGGCGTTTTAGCAAGGATTGGGTAGTTATTGATGTAAATCCTGCCCGAGAAATTTTGACACAAATTGCCGCTGCGCTTGTAAAAGACGGTTTTGGTAAAGCTTCATCAAAAAATAAAAGCATAAGTTTTTCGGCATCTGTGCTCGGCTCGGGTGGTGGAATAGGTTTTTCCTCGGAAAAGGAATCGGCTTTTTTTGATATCGGAATTGAGATTGAGGAAATGCTGGAAAATGCCCGGAAAAAAAGACGCAAGATTCTTATTGGAATAGATGAAGTTTCAAAGACTGCGCAAATGGTTCAGTTTGCCTCCGAATACGGAAAATGGCTCAGGGCAGACTATCCTGTGTATCTGGTTTGCACCGGATTGTATGAAAATATATTGGAAGTGTGCAATGTAAAGAACCTTACATTCTTTAGGAGGGCAACAACGGTAAAAACAGAGCCGCTTAATGCCGTACGAATGTCTGAGATGTACCGCAGGCTTCTGCATATAGACCTTTCCGAAGCTCGCGAGATGGCAAAAATTACGAAAGGGTATGCCTATGCGTTCCAGGAATTAGGCTCGTTATACTTTAAAAAAGATGCGTCGCAGGATCTCTTGGCTCTGATGCCTGCATTGAAATCTGAATTATTTGCCTATTCCTATGAAAAAATCTGGGAAGAACTGACCGAGGCAGACCGCTTTCTGGTAAAATTATTGACCGAAAAAAAAGACTATAAACGGGAAGAGATACTTACTCTAATGGGAGAAAAGTCAGGGAATTATTCAATGTATCGTGACAGGCTCTTGAAGCGCGGAATTATCGAAGCGCGGCAAGCATATATCTCTTTCACACTTCCGTTTTTCGCAGATTATATAAAAGAATACTGCTAATTCTGCGCATCTACTGGGTTCATAGACTTTTGGCATGGCTTGACAAAAAGCTGCCTTTAAATACGAGTATAAAATCGCGCTGTTTCAGCGGTTTTACATATCCTCCATACAAAGCCCTGTGACCGTGTGTGAATAGCCCGGAAGATTCTGCATGAAAGCTTCTGCTTTTGCCTGAACTTTCTGTAAATCTATTTTTTTTGCCTGGCGTTTTACTTCGTAGATATGGCAGCTTTTTTTTAGGTCGCTCACGGTGATTATGTCGATTTCATTCTGGGATTTTTTGTCCCACCAGCCGCCGATTTTTTCTGGCTTTTTTTCTTCTGAGAGTTTTGCCGTAAAGTAATGTTCCAGCGTTCTTCCTGTGAAGGTTTCGTAATCGCGCAGGATATATTCCAGGAGAGTGTCGTAGTTTCCAAGCTCAATTAAATCTTGATGGGCATAAATGAAGAAAAAATAAAAGCGCAGGTAATCATCAACAATCTGCCAACGCACGTTGCGGCTTTCCGGCTTTGAGTAAATGGGGCGGATTGGCTCAATCACTCCGAATATTTTGTGAAGGTTCTGCAAATATGCGCCCGTGTTTTTCTGGATAACGGAGTCAATCTCACTCTGGCTTGTAAGACCTTCGGCGATTGCGCTCAAAATAGAAAAATAGATGCCGTAATCCTTACCGATTTCGCTTACAAGAATGTCTTTTCCGTCTGTAAGAAAGGGGGAAGCCATGTTTGCAACCGAGCGGAGCATTTTTTCTTTTGTGGTGGCACCCGCGAACATAAGCAGGAAAATATATTTTGCAACTCCGCCGGAAAGCATGTACAGGCAGAGCAAGTCTTCGCTGCTATAGTCGGGGTTGTAATCGTGGAGAATCTGCTTTACTACGGAAGGCGTGAAAGGCTTTAAGTGAATAAAATGGGTTGCCCGACCAAAAAGCGGTTCTTTTTTCTCACGGAAAATTTTTATCATCATCGAATAGACTGAACCGCAGACGATAAGGTTGATTTTTGAGTTTTCTTTATTGGAATCCCAGATGTTCTGCATCTGGCTGAAAAAAGCCTTGTTCACGAATTCCAGATCCTGGAATTCATCGATTATGAGCGTAAAATGCGTGCTTTGTGAAAAAATCATAAGCTGCTCAAATAAGTCCGAGAGCGTATCTATTTGCCCGAAGATTTTTATGCCCAGAGATTCCTGCAAGGTTTTTTGCCATTTTTTGCAAAGTTCTTTCTCTGCGTTTCTTGTAGTAAAAAGGTACGCGCTTTTTTTGTTTTCAATTGATTTTTTAAGGAGCACAGTCTTTCCGATTCGTCTTCGCCCGGTAACCACGGTGAAGCAGGCATTTTTTTGGGATTGGCTCTCGATTTCAGAAAGTACCTGTAACTCTGTTTTTCTGTCATAAAAAGCGTTCATGTTGTTTTGCTCCTGTAATGGTGGTTAATTTAATGGCGATTAAGTTAATTGCTATTATATAAACAAAGCAATTCAAAGTCAATTTTACATGTAAAAAGAATATGGCTACCCCTAAAAATTGCAATTTTTAGAGGCAACTTTGGAAATGCCATTTGAAGAGAGTAACTATGAAAATCTCCATCATCACAGTCTGCTACAACAGTAGTCAGACAATTTCTCGCACCATTGAGTCGGTTCTGGCGCAAAAAGATGTGCAGCTGGAATATCTGATTATCGACGGTGCATCCAAGGACGATACTGTTCAGATTGCGGAATCTTACCGTGAGCAATTTGCACAAAAAGGATTTGCCTATCGTATTCAGTCCGAGCCAGACAAAGGCATCTATGACGCAATGAACAAGGGCATAAGTCTTGCAGAAGGAGATGTCGTGGGGATTCTTAATTCTGATGATTATTATGCTTCGTCTGACGTACTTTCCTGCGTGCTTGCGGACTTTGAGCGGAGCGGGGCGGAAAGCGTGTACGGGAATCTCTTGTATGTAAAAAACGGAAAGCCTTACCGTTACTGGAAATCAGGGAAGCAAAAATCATTCCGATTCGGCTGGATGCCTCCGCACCCCGCTTTTTTTGTGAAAAAATCTGTATATGAAAAATATGGGCTTTTCCGTCTCGACTGCGGAATAAATGCAGATTATGAAATTATGCTGCGTTTTCTGGAAGCCTATAAAGTCAGCACTGTTTGGTTGAAAAAAGTTTGTACATATATGGAAGCGGGCGGTACAAGCAACAATGGCTTACAGTCTCGGATTGTCGCTATGAACAACGACAAGCTTGCCTGGGAAAAAAATAATTTAAAACCGGGAAGATTTACGATTCTTCTTAAAAAAATACGGAAAATACCTCAATTTATAGGAGCGAAATTTTATATGAAAACTAAAGAAGCTATGGGGGGGGTACAGAAGTATAGTGAAATAAAACGAATGCGGTACCTCTCAATGGGGGCTGCATGAAAATCTCCATTATTACCGTTTGCTATAACAGCGAAAAAACAATTTCCAAAACCATTGAGTCCGTCCTCAGTCAAAAAGACGTGCAGCTTGAATATCTGATTATTGACGGGGCGTCAAAAGATAACACTGTCCAAATTGCAGAGTCTTACAGAAACGCTTTTTTAGAAAAAGGTACAGATTACATCATTAAATCTGAAAAAGATGAAGGTATTTACGATGCCATGAACAAAGGCGTTCGTTCTGCTACAGGTGACATCATCGGTATTCTTAATTCAGATGACAGATATGCTTCTGATGATGTCCTTAGTACTGTTTCTGATGTTTTTTGGAAAAGTCAGACTGAATCACTTTACGGAAATCTTTTGTACATAAAAGATGAAAAACCATACCGCTATTGGCGGAGCGGGAAATTCCACACTTTCAAGCATGGGTGGATGCCGCCGCATCCGGCGTTTTTCGTTACAAAAGATGCCTATCAGAAATACGGACTGTATCGCCTTGACTGCGGTGTGAACGCTGACTACGAGTTTATGCTTCGTCTTCTGGAAAAAGAAAAGGCGACTACCTGTTGGGTGGACAAGATTTTCGTCTATATGGCTGCGGGCGGAACAAGTGACAACGGAATCAACTCGCGGATTCAAGGTGTCGTTGACAACAAGATTGCATGGAAAGTGAACGGAATGAAACCGCCTTTTTACACTGTTTACTGGAAAAAAATACGGAAGATTCCGCAGTTCTTAACGGCTAAATTCATAAAAATGGAGAAATAACAATGAACGTAACAATAATTGGTGGTAGCGGATTCGTAGGAACAAGACTTGTAAAACGCTTGCTTGACAGTGGCTATACCGTAAAAATAGCAGACAAACGAAAGTGCGTAGCATATCCTGATTTATGGGTACGGTGTGATGTTCGCAACGCACCTAATGAAACAAATGAGTTTCCAGAGTCGCTGACGGACGCGGCAAGCGCACCGGGAAAAGACGAGGAAGCAAAAAAAGCGATGCCAATTCATTCGCTTCTTGAAGTTTTGCAAGGAAGTGATGTTGTAATCAATCTTAGTGCCGAACACCGCGACGACGTTACGCCGAAATCTCTGTACGATGATGTGAATGTGCATGTGCATGGAAACGAGAATGTGCTTGCAGCTTGCACAACACTTGGTATTCATAAAGTGATTTTTACCAGTTCGGTAGCTGTGTACGGATTTTCTCCTGTCGGCACTGATGAGACAGGAGAAATCAATTACTTCAACGATTACGGGCGCACGAAATATCTTGCGGAGGGAAAATACCGAGAATGGTTAAAGAAAGATGCTTCAAATTGTGCGGTGATAATCCGCCCCACCGTCATCTTTGGTGAGCAGAACAGGGGAAATGTGTACAATCTTCTCCGTCAGATTGCCAGCGGTCGCTTTCCTATGGTGGGCAAGGGGACGAACCGCAAAAGCATGAATTATGTGGAGAATGTGGCGGCTTTTATTCAGTGGTGCGTGGAGCATGACGTTTCCGCAACGGAGATTCCGAAACAAGTTCGGAATGACGGTCATGCTGAACTTGTTTCAGCATCTTCTTGTGGCAAGCTCTCGCTCTTCAACTACTGCGATGAGCCAGCCTATGACATGAATCATCTTGTTTTGGACTGCTATAAGGCACTAGGAAAGCCAAAGACAAAACTTTTCCACTTCCCGTACTGGCTGGCATACTGCGGGGGCTTGTGCTTTGATTTGCTTGCGTTTGTTACACGAAGAAAGTTTGCAATCAGTTCTATCCGCATAAAAAAATTTACGCAGAATACTTACTTTGTTGGAAATAATATCAAGAAAACGGATTTTGTCGCACCTGTATCGCTGGAAGAAGGCTTACGCCGTACCATTGACTACGAGTTTGTGCAGAAAGTGGAAGGGCATACCTTCAGCTGCGAGTAGGTTGTTTCACCCTTTATATCTTACTTTCGTTTCCCGATTTGGGCACTTTTATAAAAAAATAGTTCTAGTTTAGTTGATTTTTATTGAATTTCAACTTTTCTTTAGTTGATTTTCATTGATTCGTACTGTAGTATATATCAAGAGGTTCTTATGGATGGTAAAATAAAGAGAATTCTTGATGTATCAGATTTGATTCAAAAAAAATCGCTTTTTTTGTTCGGTCCAAGACAGACTGGAAAATCGACACTGGTTGAACAGCTCACGGACGAAACTTTTGCCCTAAAGTGGAATCTTCTTAAAGGCAAACTTCGTCTGCAGATACAGTCAAATCCAAGTTATTTGACGGAGCAGGTGGAGCTCCTTGATTTACGCGACTGTGCAATCTTTATAGATGAAATTCAATTATGCCCTGAGCTTTTGAACGAGTGCCATCTTTTGATTGAAGATCGTAATATTCGCTTTCTTCTTACAGGTTCTTCTGCAAGGAAGTTGCGCTCTTATGGAACGAACCTTCTTGGAGGAAGGGCTTGGGAGCGTCATTTGCACCCCTTCACTTTTGCAGAAGTTGGAAATAATGCAAATTACAATCTTCCATTTATTTTTGAGCACGGGCTTTTGCCTTCTATGTTTTTTTCAACAGACATAGAAGAAGATTTGTCCTCATATATTGGAACTTATCTTACAGAAGAAATCTCTGCGGAAGGGACAGCCCGCAATTTAGGCGCATTTTCCCGCTTTTTAAGAACGGCGGCATTGACAAACGGTCAGCTTTTAAATTTTTCAAACATTGCAAGCGATTCTCAGGTTCCTGTTCAGACTGTAAAGCAGTGGTACAAAGTTCTGGAAGACACCTTGCTCGGCTTTATGGTGGAACCCTATACAGCAGGTAAAAAAAGAAAGAGTGTAAGCACTTCAAAGTTTTATC
Organism: uncultured Treponema sp.; assembly: GCA_937900125.1. Lineage (GTDB taxonomy): Bacteria > Spirochaetota > Spirochaetia > Treponematales > Treponemataceae > Treponema_D. Next base: position 8,796 of record CALCEK010000276.1, read on the forward strand.
TTTTTGACATTGCAGTTGCCAGGACGCTTCAAAATATTGCCGTTCCCTCTGAAGGAAACGAAGAATTCGGTGAATTTTTTGAGCAGCTTGTCTGTATGGAGCTAAAGGCATGGATTTCCTATAAAAGTCCGCGTTCCCGTCTTACATTCTGGCGAACAACAAGCGGAAATGAAGTTGACTTTTGCCTGGATGATAGCCTTGCAATAGAAGTCAAATCAACAGATTCCGTAACCGACAGGCACTTGAAAGGACTAAAAACCTTACGGGAAGAAGGAATCTTTAAGCGCTATATCGTAGTCTGCCGTGAGGAATACCCGCGTAAGGTGGACGGAATAGAGATTCTCCCATGGAAATATTTCTTTGACTCTTTGTGGAAAGAAGAAAAATAAAGACAAAATGAACTGCCCTGTTTTTTTCATTGTTATATGCTGGATTTGTCCATTGTAAGTTGCTGAATATGGACTTTTGCTCTGTTTTTTTGAAAAGTAGCAAAGACTAAATTATACATAGTTTCTCAATTATTGCCCGAATACGCTTCGGGTAGTTTTTATCTTCATACACATTTTACATCATTCTAAACATACAAATTTTTCTCAACAAGGAGACACAAATCATGTCAAACATCGCCCTCATAACCGGAATAACCGGTCAGGACGGCTCTTTTCTTGCAGAATTCCTCTTGGAAAAGGGCTACGAAGTGCACGGCATCATCCGCCGCTCGTCATCATTCAACACAGGCCGCATCGAGCACCTGTACCTAGAGGATGCAATCGAGGACATGCACAAGAACCGCAAGGTCTATCTGCATTACGGCGACCTCACCGATTCTGAAAGTCTTATCCGCCTCATCCGCGAGATAAAGCCCACTGAAATCTACAATCTCGGCGCGCAGAGCCATGTTCAGGTCAGCTTTGAAGTGCCTGAATACACCGCCGACTGTGACGCTACCGGCGTTCTCCGCTTTCTGGAAGCAGTGCACTTTCTCGGAATGGAAAAGACCTGCCGTATCTACCAGGCATCCACCTCCGAGCTGTTCGGACTTGTGCAGGAAATCCCCCAGAAAGAGACGACCCCGTTCTATCCGCGCTCTCCGTATGCCGTCGCCAAGATGTACGGCTTTTGGATTATGAAGAACTACCGCGAGTCTTACGGCATGTTCTGCTCGAACGGAATTCTCTTCAATCACGAGTCAGAACGCCGCGGCGAGACTTTCGTTACCCGCAAAATAACGCTTGCCGCAAGTCGCATCGCACAGGGATTGCAGAAAAAACTCTACCTTGGAAACCTGAACGCGCTCCGCGACTGGGGATATGCGCGTGACTACGTTGAATGTATGTGGCTCATCTTGCAGCAGGACAAGCCCGATGACTTTGTGGTTGCGACAGGCGAGCAGCATTCCGTGCGCGAGTTTTGCCAATATGCTTTCCGAGAGGCGGGAATTGAGATTGAGTTCAAGGGCGAGGGCGTGAACGAGAAGGGCTACAACAAGGCGACAGGCGAAGTTCTGATTGAAGTTGACCCGAAATACTTCCGCCCGGCAGAGGTTGAGACGCTGCTTGGCGACCCGACAAAGGCGAAGAAAATCCTCGGCTGGAATCCGACAAAGACAAGTTTCCCAGAGCTTGTTAGAATAATGATGAAGCATGATATGGAGTATGTGAAGGCGGAAAAAACGCTTCACCAGAGGTAAGTACCTTGCTTTTTGATTTTTTAGGTGCTATATTTTAAAAGGAGGTATAAAAATGACATTGCGTGTAGTTTTGGAATATGATGATGTTATTGACTCTTGGGCTGCATATTGTCCTGAAGTGCCGGGAATAAATTCCTGCGGTGCTACCCAGGAAGAAGCCGCCACAAATTTCAAAGAAGCTGCAGAGTTGTTTTTTGAACCTTCTGACTTTCTTATACCTGAAAAATCAAAAGTATTACAGATGGTTGTATAAATGCCAGTACGATTATCTGCAAAACAAATAGTTTCTGTTCTAAAAGATAATGATTTTGTGCTTGTCGGACAGAAAGGTTCTCATTAAAAATGGCATAATCTAGACACAGGGGCAACAACTATTGTTCCTTGTCATGGAAATAATCAAATTGCTATAGGAACAATCTATTCAATTATCAGGGCTTCAAAACTTGATAAAAGTCTGTTTGGCTTCTAATTAGGAATACTTATGAACAAATCATCAAAAATCTACGTTGCAGGGCATCGCGGGCTTGTTGGTTGCGCCATTGTCAAGGCTCTTTCCGAAAAAGGCTATGCGAACATCGTCTCTCGCACGCACTCGGAGCTTGACTTACTAAATCAAGCCGCCGTAAATGACTTTTTCGCAAAAGAAAAACCTGAGTATGTTTTCCTTGCTGCGGCGCATGTGGGCGGAATCGGGGCGAACTCAACATATCCTGCTGACTTCATCTACCGAAACATGGTAATCGGCTTTAACGTGGTGGAGGCTGCCCGTGTGAACGGGGTGAAAAAGCTGATGAACCTCGGCTCTACCTGCATCTACCCCAAGATGGCGGAGCAGCCGATTAAAGAGGAGTCGCTTTTGACAGGCGCACTTGAGCCGACGAACGATGCCTACGCCTTAGCCAAAATCAGCGTGATAAAGCTCTGTACCGCGTACAACAAGCAGCACGGCACGAATTTCCTTTCCGTCATGCCCACGAATCTTTACGGTCTTGGCGACAACTACGAATTGCAGGGAAGCCACGTTTTCCCTGCGATGATTCGCAAGTTCCACGAGGCAAAGGCGAGCGGAGAAGATGTGGTGTACCTCTGGGGCGACGGCTCTCCCTTGCGCGAGTTCCTGTTTGCTGGCGACCTTGCTGATGCTGTCGTTTACCTTATGGAAAACAAAAATGCCACTGACCTCCGCACGCCAACAGGCGACTTTGTGAATGTGGGAACTGGCAGTGAATGCACTATTAAGGAACTTGCCGCGACGGTGCGCGATGTGGTGTATGCCGACGCTCCGAACCGCACCTGCCGCATGGAATGGGATTCTTCTAAGCCGAATGGTACACCGAGAAAACTATGTGATGTAACTCGCCTGACTGCGCTGGGCTGGAAAGCAAAAACTGACTTACGCGAAGGCGTAAAAATTGCTTACGCGGACTTTTTGCATGGCGACGTGAGAAAATAAAAAAAGGCGGGCGGGCGGTGAACTTTGCATTTTTTTTGTTGGCAACTGCTTTTTTTGTAAAATGTAAAATTCTTGTAAAACAGTTTTTCGCCCGCCGTTCTTGAAGTTTTTCCTGTCTTCTTTTTTTTTGACATTTCATCTCGAGTTAAAAAACCAAATCCCTCCATTCCACACAAAAAATTCCCGCATTTTTATTTGATTGACCATTATACTAAACATCGGTATAATGTTGTTATGAATATCATTCTGGGAATTTCGGCAGCGAGCGGAATTGGGATTGGCAACGTCTTTATTTTGCCTGAGCGGCAGGAAAAAATTATTCCAAAACACCAAATTTCTGAGCAAGAAGTAGCGCAAGAATGGAAACGCTTTGAAGATGCCTCTGAAGCCGTCAGTGAAAAAATCAAAGCCCATTCAAAATCGCTTGACCCTGAAAATCTTCAGCGGGTTATTTTTGAAACTTATCTTTTAATGCTGACCGACCCTGTTTTTACAAAGGAGCTAAAAGATTCGCTTGAATACTCTAGAATGAATATTGAATTTATCTTAAAAACAAAAACAGAAGAATATGCGGAACGTTTGCGGAATTCAGGAAATGATTATCTTGCTGAACGTTCTCACGATATTGAAGATGTTTTTGGACAAGTGATGGACATTTTGCTTGATTACCACGCCTTTAACATTGACGAAGTTCCAGATGGCGCAGTTCTTGTTGCCAGTTCAATGAAAACGAGCGACACCGTAATCTTAAGCAAACGGAAAATTGCAGGACTCGCCCTAACAGAAGGAGGCGTTTCTAGCCACGTTGCAATTCTTGCCAAAAGCTACAGCATTCCAGCGGTTGTGGGCCTAGAAAATATCGTAAAAATTCTACACGACGGCGAACAAGTGATTGTAGACGGAATCCTTGGAGAAATTATTGCAAGCCCTGATTCTGCCACCCTTATTGAATACAAAACGCAAATTGCGGCGCAAGAAAAATACATTCTTTCGCTAAAAAAATTCCGCGACAAAAAAGCCGTTACCGCTGACGGAACAGAATTTAATCTTTACGCAAACATTGGAACTCCCGAAGAAGCCGCAATCGCACTTGAAGAAGGTGCCGATGGAATCGGGCTTTTTAGAACAGAATTCCTTTTTATGAATACTTTGCAAAAACTTTCTACAGGGGGAGCGTTTTCTTCTTCAATCAGCGAAGAAACTCAATTTGAAGCCTACAAGGAAGTTTTGAGCATTATGGGCGACCGTCCCGTTACAATTAGAACGCTTGACGCGGGCGGAGACAAATTGGTGTCCCTAAAAGAAATTCCGTCTATGAACGAAAAAAATCCGCTGATGGGATTACGCGCAATTAGAATGTCGCTTTTTTATCCGCAGGTTTTTCGCACACAATTACGCGCACTTTACCGAGCGGGTGTTTACGGAAACTTGCGAATCATGCTCCCGCTTATAACAGATGTTTCGCAGGTAGAAACAGTTCTTGGCATTGCGCGTGGAGTTCAGATGAGTTTAAAAGCTGATGGCATTGAATACAATCCAAATGTTCCGATTGGAATTATGATCGAAACTGCGGCGGCGGCAATTTGTTCCGATTGTCTTGCGCCCCACTGCGCATTTTTTTCGCTTGGAACAAACGATTTAACCCAGTACACCATAGGCATTGACCGTGAAAATCCAGCGGTTGCACCAAATTACAACGAATTCCATTTGGCAGTTTTAAGAATGATTCAATTCACCATAAAAGCCGCACAAAATGAAAAAATTCCGCTTTCTGTTTGCGGAGAAATGGCGGGCAGAAAAGAAAGTGCCATCATTTTAGCGGGAATGGGAATCCGCAATTTAAGTATGTCGCCAAAACAAATTCCAATCATAAAGGAAACGCTTTCGCAATTTACAATTCAAGAATTGCAAAACATTTCTAGCAGTTCGCTTTTTTAGCGCAAGGTAAAAAATGAAAAAAAAGAAACCTGATTTTTCAAAACCAAAAGAATCCTCGATTCCACAAAAATTTGATTCTCCTTTTTCTGAAGAAAAGACATATTTTAATTTGCCACTAATTGTTATTGCAGGTCGCCCGAATGTTGGAAAATCGACTTTGTTCAATGCGCTTACACACACAAAACGCGCCATAACAGACCCAACACCTGGTGTTACTCGCGACCCAGTGGAAGACACTTGTTTTATAAACGGATTTCCAGTTCGACTTGTTGACACAGGGGGCTACAAATTAACACGCGATTTAAAAAGTCGCGAAAGTGAAATGGACGACCTTGTTGTTGACCGCACACTTGAAATGTTAGAAAAAGCAGACCGCATTCTTCTTTTGCTTGATGCTGCGGAATTAAATGCAGAAGACCTTGAGCTAATTCAAAAACTTAGAACTTACAAAGAAAAATTGCTTGTTGCCGTAAACAAAACGGAAGGCGGCAAAAATCTAAATCTTGCCTATAATTATTTTCAGTTGGGATTTGAAAATCTCACTTTTATTTCGGCAAGCAGGGGCGACAATCTTGAAGAGCTTTCGGAGCGCATTGTGAGCGGTTTGGACTTTTCCCACGTTACAGAAGGCGAAAAAGAGGAACGGGCAATTCGCATCGCAATTCTTGGAAAGCCCAACACAGGAAAATCAACATTGAGCAATGCCTTAACTCACACAAATGCAAGTATTGTAAGCGATTACGCAGGAACAACCCGCGATGTTGTTGAAGGAAGTTTTCGCTACAACGGCCACGACATTGAGATTTTAGACACCGCAGGAATCAGGCGAAAAGCAAAAGTTTCTGAAAACGTTGAATATTATTCTGTAAACCGCGCAATTAAAACTTTGGACAATTGCGACATTGCGCTGATTATGATTGATGCCACCGAAGGTTTGAGCGAGCAGGACAAAAAAATTACAGCTCTTGCATTTGAAAAAGGGCGCGGAATTATTTTTGTGCTAAACAAATGGGATTTAATGGAAGACCAAGGCACAAAGGCAATCAAAAATGCAAAAGACTGGATTCAGACAATGTTTGGACAAATGAATTGGGCTCCAATTGTTACAATAAGCGCGAAAAATTCAGACGGCTTAAAAAATCTGATGAACATCGTGCTTTTAATTTACGAACAATTAACGCGCAAAGTAGAAACTTCTGCCTTGAACATGGCGTTAAACGATTGGCTTTTTAAGTATCCGCCGCCAGCAACAAAAGCTATTCATTTTAAAATCCGCTACATGACGCAAACGGGAACAAATCCCGTAACATTTTTACTTTTTGCAACGCGCCCCGACAATGTGCCAGAAAATTACGTCACTTATTTAAAAAACAGGATTCGTGCCGACTTGGGATTTGACCAAATTCCTATTCAATTAGAAATGAAAGAAAGCCGAAAAAAGTGGCAGGACAGGGAAAAATCTGACTGATGGCGTATCTTATTGGCGAAGTTGAGCAGCTTACAGGAATTAAGCCCTATGTTTTGCGCTATTGGGAATCGGTGATGCCAGGCTTTGCGCCACAAAAAGATTCTCACGGGCGACGCATTTACACGCAACGCGAAATTGACATAATCAGCCGTTTGAAATTTTTGATTTACGAAAAACGATTTACAATTGATGGCGCGCGTAAACAATTGATTCATGAAACTGAACTTATGGATAGGGCTACTTCTGGGATTGAGGCGATTCACAAAATGCGGGAAACGCTGGGAACTCTTTACCTAGAGCTAAAAACTAAACGCGAAAATCGCGGTGTTTTGGAAAACAAAAATGAAAAAAATTGACGATAGAACTTGGTACGAAAAAAAATCAGGCAAAAACTTTACAAAAAAAAATTCGCCTAAAAAGAATCAGGCAAAAATCCCACAAAAAAATCAAACAAAAAAAACTTTCCCCGCAAAAAAAATTGTTCAGGCAAAATCCCAAAACTTTTTTGCAAAAGAAGAAAATTACATTTTTGACATTTCTTCGCTTGAACAAAATGCCCGCGCAGTGCTTGCGGATTTTTCGGAAATTGTTTCGCAAAATTATCCGCTTTCTTCAAAACACCGCGTTTTGCTTTTAAATGAAATTCGCGCTTTGAGCCACGAGCTAACTGACGAACGCGATGCGCGACATCTTGGATATATGAACAAAACTTCTGCGCTCACAGCTTACATTCATTATTTTGAGTGGTGGAATTTGATTCGGCTTACGCGAATTTTTAGCAATTTGCCGAACGATTTTTTTGATTTTGCCGAAGAAGATTTTTGTGCCGATTTTGGTTCTGGGCCGTTAACTGTTCCAATCGCACTTTTTTTAGCCCGCCCTGAACTTAGGGCAAAAAAATTGCGCTGGTATTGCGTTGACATTTCGAATCAGGCTTTAACCGCTGGAGAAAATATTTTTTTTAGCGTAGCTGCCCGCCTTGAATGTGAGCCGTGGAAAATTATTCGCGTAAAAGGCGAACTTGGAATTGAACTAAAAGAAAAAGTTGCTTTTGTTTCTGCCGCAAATGTTTTTAATGAAATTGTTCAAAATCAAACGATGCCGCCAGATTTTCTTGCAAAAAAATATGCGTCAACTTTGCTTTCTTATGCAAAAGAAAACGCCTCGATTTTTTTAGCCGAGCCTGGCGTTCCGCATACAGCGCGTTTTCTTTCTTGCCTGCGCGATGCTTTTTTAAGAAAAAATTTTTACCCGCTTTCGCCGTGTCCGCATTGTGCCACTTGCCCGATGGAAGGGAAGCGCGGTGGAAAATGGTGTAATTTTTCATTTTTGACTTTGGATTCGCCTGAAAAACTTTTGGAACTTTCTAAAGCCGCAGACTTACCAAAAGAACGGGCGGTCGTTTCGTTTTTGGCGATGAAAAACACAAAACTTCCTAAAGCCGAAGAATCTGAAATAAAAGCGCGAGTTGTAAGCGATTTGATTCTTCTTCCGAATCATAAAGAAGGATTTTATGCTTGTTCAAAAAAAGGGCTTCTCCTTTTGATTACAAAAACACCTCTTCGCTCTGGGGAATTGATTTCTTTTCCAGAACAAAAAGGTGATGCCGAATTTGACAAAAAGTCAGGCGCGCTAATCGTGCATCTTGACTAAAAAATTGCTTTTACTCGTCGTCTTTTGCGCTGTACATTTTTGCAATTTTTTCTTTGTACAATTCGTGGATTCTGTAACGCATCATTTCTTGTTTCGCGCTAAGTTCTACTCCAATTTCAAATGGTTTTGTAATCAGTTCAAAACGATTTATTTTTTCAAATGATTTGAATCCATTTTTTGCGTTAATCAACTCAGAAATTTCATTTCCAATTAAATTGATAATTTCAGTTTTACCCGCAAGTTCTTCAAAACTATCGTAAAGAATTCCATTTTCTGCCGCATAACTTTCAACCTCGTCTTGACTCGGCAAAATCAACGCAGACAAATAGCGCATATCCTCGCCTTTTTCATTTGTTCCAATAACAACCGCCGTGCTTATGTACTGCGATGTGTTGAGTTTTTGCTCAATCGGAACAGGTTCAATGTTTTCGCCGCCCATCAAAACGATTGTGTCCTTTTTGCGTCCGCGAAGTTGGATTTCACCGTCAACCGTAAGCATTGCAATGTCGCCAGTGTCAAACCAGCCGTCAGCGGTCATAACTTTTGCGGTAAGGTCATCGCGCTTGTAATAGCCTTTCATAATGGTTTTGCCCCGCACTTGCAAGTTTCCCTTTTGACATTTGCCAAGAACGTAACCTTCATCGTCAACAACGCGAACTTCCACATTGCGAATTGGTGTTCCAACGGTGCGCATTATCGGGTCAGCAATTGGGCGAACGCTAACAATCGGAGAAGTTTCTGTAAGTCCGTAGCCTTCCACAATTTTGATTCCGCATGCCCAAAAGAATTTGTCAATGTACGCTGGATACGCGCCACCACCCGCAATTCCCGCGCGGAAATTTTTGCCGAGCATTTTTTTAATTTTTCCAAACACCAAAAGATTTCCCAAAAGTTTGATTGGATACAAAAGCAACCACGGAAGAACAAGCACTGGCCACCAAAAACCCAAATGGTCTGCGCCAAAACGCGCTGTTTTTCGTCTGAGCCGAGTGTCTATCGAAGTCCACAAAATCGCTTCATTCACAAAAAATCGGAACAATGCGTAGGTAATGCCACCCGCTTTTCGCATTTTGCGCCAAACACCGTCATAAACCGCCTCAAATACGCGCGGAACGGCAGGAAGCAAGGTTGGGTTGACTTTTTGCAGGTCAGCCAAAAGAATGCTCCCGATTGGTTTTGAGTAGCACATTGCAGCCCCTTGAATAATGATGACGTATTCAACTTCGCGCTGAAAAACGTGCCACACTGGCAACACGCACAATGCCCGCTCGCCAGGATTTAAAAAAATGCGCTCAGGGATTTCGTCAAGTTGTGCCAAAAAGTTTCCGTGTGTTAGCATTACGCCTTTTGGAGTTCCCGTTGTGCCACTTGTAAAAATGATTGTCGCAAGGTCATCCCACTGCCCTTTTTCAAGTTCAGTTTCAACTTCGTCTGGATGAGCTTTTCGCCATTCGTGTCCGCTTTGCAAAACATCTTGAAACTGATAAAAGCGCACATTGCTTTGTCCACAACGCTTCACTTCGTTTTCGTCAACAGGGTCAAATGCAACAATCGCCTCTAAAGTTGGAAGCTTATCTTTTATGTTCATCAACTTGCGAACTTGTGCGCCGTTTTCCGCAATTACAATTTTACATTCCGCAAAAGAAAGAATGTAAGAAAGGTCGGCTTCCGTTGCATCGCAACCACGCGGAGTGTCTACGCAACCCACCGCAAGCAAGCCCATATCCGCCTGCTGCCATTCCTTGCGGTCATCAGAAATAAGACCAATTCGCTCGCCGCGCGTTACGCCATGCTCTAAAAGTGCGCCCGCAAAATCTAAGGCAGTTTGGTAAAAATCGTGATAATTTAATGGAATAAAATCGCCTTTTTTTGTCCGCGAATATTGCGCCATAACTTCTGGATATTTTTCAGCCACATTTCTTAACATTTTTGGTAATGTCTGAGGTAAATCGTTCATTGTTCCTTCCAAAATGACAAAAATAGATTTTTTGTAAAAGTGAACTCATTATATACGGCTTGTATTTTTAAAGCAATCGGAAAACAGCGAGTTTAGAAAATAAATTTGCAAAAAATGTCAGAATAATACAACTTTTAGTCGCAATAGTTCAACTTTATTAGAACATTTTATGAAGATTCGCGGACTACAAGATTTGTCGGCAAAGAAATATTTATTGCGTTTTCGCCTTGAACGGCTGTTCCGCTCACAATCATTTCTACAGCTCGCGCCCCCATTTGTGTTTTTTGTACATTTATTGTTGTAATTGAAGGATTCGCATACGCAGAACCTTCTATATTATCTATGCTGATAAGAGCAACTTGTTCGGGAACGGCAATTTTTTTTTCGTTCAAATAATGCAAAACGCCGATTGCAACTTCATCTGAACCGCAAACAATTCCGCGTGGCATTTTACCTTTAGAATCAAGTTCTGAGATTGCATTGTACCCGCTAGAAAGATTGTCCGCAGGCAGCTGAGAAATAAAATTAGAAATTTCCACTTGACTTTCCGCAAAAGCCTGAAAAACTCCAGAAATTCTATCGTCTGTTTCGCCAATGTAGGCAATCGGGAAAAAATGCTTGTTCAAAATGTAAAGTGCCGCTTTTTTTGCCGCATTTTGTCTGTCAAATCCGACCGAACTCAATCCATTGTAAAGCCATTCAACACAAACAATTTTGGGGATTCGTTGCTTTATTTGCTCGATTATTTTTTTGTCCGCCTCAGATTTTACGCATTGGTCAAGGGAAACCAAAATCAGCCCGCCAATTTCCTCCGTGTGAATCAATTCATTAAACAAAATGGGATTTTGCAATTCAGAAAAAAATCGAATAAAGCCAATATGGTAATTATTTTTATGCGCGGCAGTGTGAATCCCCGCAAGAATTTCGGCATAATAGGGGCGAATAAAAACTTCCGCATTGCAAATGATAACACCGATTTTGTTTTTTGCAAAAGCCTCGTTTCCTTGCTGCAAAGCCTGCGCCGCTTTGTTCGGACGGTAGCCCAAACGCTCAATCACTTGCAAAATCCGCTCACGAGTTTCTGGAGCAACGGAACGCTCAGAGTTTCCGCTTATAACGTAGCTAACCATACTTCTAGTAACACCAGCTTCGCGGGCTACATCATTTTGAGTTACTTTCTTTTGCATTAAAACTTTCCCCTTGCCAAAAAATGTCAACACGTGTTGCATTTCTATAGTATGCTAGGAATTGCGCATTGTCAATAAATTAAACCTGAGCGGAAATAGGATTTCTGAACAGGTCTATTGTGTTGATTTCCCTGTTTTAGCTACGCCTTACTTGTTTTTATCGATAAAATTGTATAAGGTAAAAGTGCTGATTAACATAGAAAATGAAGGTTATTGATGGAACAAAAAATCGTATTTGCCCAAAATACTTCGATTGAGCTTGACATGGGAATGTCGCAGAGTGCATTTTCTAAGGCGAGAATTACGGAACGGCTTTCAGAAAGCGGGCTTTTAGCAGAAAAAAGGGGCGGCTCCTGGTACTTTTTAAATTGGAACTTTACAGGTTCATTGCTTTCTGATACAAAAGAGGGCGGAACGCCAACGGTGCGCCTTACGGGAAGCGGCTTTGAAGGTTTTACACTTTCTGAACTGTTTGCCTCTAGCGAAAAAGCAAAGGCAGCTTGCGCGGCAGCTTTAGTTTGCGCCGCCTTAGAAGAAAGCATCCGTCAAGAAAAAAGTTTTGCGCTTGTTGGCGGGGGCGGAATCATTGTTTCTCACGATTTTAGCAAAGTTCTTTTTTTGCCAGCCGATTTGTTTCTTACCGCAGTAAAATGTCGCGGGGACAATTTTTTTAGTGAGCAAAGCGGTTTTTACCTTTACGAAGTTTTAAAAGGAACGGCTGCAATTCATTTTTTGCAATCAGTAATCGCGTATCGTGCGCTAACGGGCGTTTTTCCATTTACAGAGCCATCTTCGCAAAAGCGTAGCGAAGATTTTCTTGACCACAATTACATTCCGCTAAAAAATAAAATCTGGGCATTAGACGAAAAATTGTCGTTTTTTGTAGACAGTTCCCTTCAAAACTCGCAAGCAAAAACGCATCGCGCAAGCAAAGGCATAAAAGACGAGTCGGTGTCCTTTAAAGTGGAAATTATCTTTCCACTACAAACTTTTTATCGCGAATTAGGACTCACAGAAAACGGAGAAATTCCAATTGGCGCAACGCTACAAAATGTAATCCGAAAATCCTCCGAATCACCAGAGGAATTTGAATCCAAATCAAAAAAAGAACAAAAGAAATTTGAAAATAGTCTTAAATTAAAGCGCACATTGCGACATCATCGGGTATTTTTTACGGGACTTGCCGTTGCCGCGCTAATTGTCGTGTTTGTTTCGCTTACAATCGTGCAATCGCGTGGCGAAAAACCCACAACAAAGGGTCTTTATTCGTGGGAAGTTGCGGAAGTTTTTTACAGTGCCTACAACACGCTCGATGTTTCTGCGGCGGAAAACTACGTTACGGGCAAAAAGCTCAACAAAATTATAGATATAATGAGCAATATTTATGTTTCGGGCAAGGCTCGCGCGGTGTACGAGGTAAAAGAAGAAACTGTTTCGCCTGCGGAATGGCTTGTTTTTAATTACGATGGGAATTACAACATTTTTGGGCTGACCCAATTTTCGCTTGATTCCGAAAAAGCGGAACTTTTTTCAGCAGGGCCTGTGCGTTCATCAAAGCCGAAAGCGGTTACGGAAGAAGGCGGTGTTCCTGTAAAAGATGGTGATGAAAAGTCGTACACCGCAACCTATATACAAGTGTTTAGTGAATCAGAAGAAACTCTTTCGCTCATTTACCGAACGGATTTGGTGCATTTGCTTTACAAAAAAAATCAGTGGCTCGTAAGCGAAATTGAGCAGAAGGACACCTATTCTACCGAAGTTTCGTTTAAAGATTTTATTGCGGATTGGAAAGAATGTGCCTCTGACGCAGACGAAAATATTTTGTCGGTAGCAAATCGTTTGCGCGAAAAACATCCGTGGATTCCGACAAACAGCGAAATCTTAGCCGCCGAAGCGCATTTAAAAGCCACATCACTTTTTTCGAACTAAGACTAGCGCGTTCCCACGGTGTACAAATACACTTCGCCCACTTTGCACTTTGCGCGTTATTTCTTGAGGACGCAGCCCGAAGAATCTGTGCTTTCTTTTCGTAAAAGAGGACATCCTTGACAATTTTACAGATTTTGTCATATTGACTAGACGCAAAAATCATATTAGAATAGAAGAAAGTTTGTAAAAGACGAAATCTGTAACGAATGCTAAAAAGCGAGGAGAAGCAATGGCGAACACCTACAATATTGAAAAGCAGCATGAAAAAGGAAAACTTCACGCGATTGAGCGAATCAATGCCCTTTGCGACAAGGATTCATTCTTTGAAATTTATTCTGCTGCGCGGCACACCTGCACAAGTTTTGGAATGGATAAAAAGGAAATTCCATACGATGGTGTTATCACAGGATTCGGCAAAATCAACGGAAAAAAAGTTGCCGTTTATGCGCAAGATTTTACAGTTCAGGGCGGAAGTTTAGGAAAAGTCCACGGGCAAAAAATCGCAGAGCTTATTGACAAAGCCATTGAAGCGCGATGTCCTGTTATCGGAATAAACGATTCGGGCGGAGCGCGTATACAAGAAGGTGTTGACGCACTTTGTGGATATGGCGACTTGTTTTACCAAAACGTTCGGGCGAGCGGGTCAGTTCCGCAGATAAGCATTATCGCAGGTCCTTGCGCGGGAGGTGCAGTTTATTCGCCTGGAATTACGGATTTTATTTTTGCCGTTGATTCAATCAGCCAAATGTTCATAACAGGTCCGAAAGTTGTAAAAAGCGTTATGTTTATGGATATAAGTGCGGAAGATTTGGGCGGTGCTTCGATTCATTCTCAGAAAAGCGGAGTTGCACATTTCCGTTGCCCAACAGAATCTGACTGCTACGATAAAGTTCGTAAATTACTTGATTACATTCCTCACTACTATGGGGAATCCATAATTGCAGAAAAGTTTCATTTTGATGAAAGACGCAAGGCTAAACGGATTACAAACATTCTTCCAGAACGCAGTACACAAGGTTACGATATGAAAGAAGTTGTTAATTGCGTTATCGATGACGATTCGTTCTTTGAAGTTATGGCGGAGTTTGCACCGAATGTTTCAGTGGGCTTTGCTAAAATCGAAGGAAAATCCGTTGGAGTTGTGGCAAATAATCCTGCCGCCTTAGGTGGAATTTTGGATTGCGATTCTTCTGATAAAATTGCGCGTTTTGTTCGCTATTGCGACAGTTTTAACATTCCGCTTTTAACTTTTGTTGACGTTCCAGGATTTATTCCAGGTCCACAGGAAGAACAAAAAGGAATTATCCGTCATGGCGCAAAAGTTATTTATGCTTACTCAGAAGCGACAGTTCCAAAAGTAACAGTTATCACAAGAAAAGCGTATGGCGGAGCATACATTGCAATGTGTTCAAAACATTTGGGAGCTGATTTTGTTTACGCTTGGCCAAAAGCCGAAATCGCCGTTATGGGTGCAGAAGGTGCGCTCGGCATTTTGTACGCAAAAGAAATGAAAGACCCCGCAAACGCAGCCCTTGTTGCACAAAAATCACAAGAGTACAAAGACACAATAATGACTCCAACAGTTGCAGCCCAAAGGGATTACATCAGCGAAATAATAAATCCCGAAGAAACTCGCAACCGCGTAGCAAAAAGCTTTGACTTTTTAACAAACAAAACGCAAAATGTTTCTCCTGCAAAAAAACACGGAAACATTCCGCTCTAAAAATTAAATTTCAAGTCTTATGTCCGCAGAATATCTTTTGCTTTTTTTTGCGGACATAAGTTTTGTTGTTCAAAAATAGTAGGCACTTTTAATCGGCACAAGCTGTGGCGTTATAATTTTGAATAATAATTATCCTAATTTCCTTTAAGTTTTCAAGGCAGTATTGCAACTTTTTGCTGGCATCTTTCAGTCTATACGCATCTCCGTTACTCGTTCCAACAATATCAAAAATAACTTTATCATTTCCTTTTGCGTCTTTAGTAATTGAGTAACCGTTGATAAGAACCATGTGATTTGTAACGCCATCTGTTGCGCCAGACAAATCAAAAATTCCCGCAATCATATATCCCGTATCGGACTTTTCACATTCTTTAATTTTTTCAAACAACTTGTTAGGCTCTTTAGAATCTCGTTTAAAATAATCCCAGTTTTCTGAGCCAAAAATAGAATCCATTCCATTTCTAAAAGTCAAAAGTGAACCTTCAAAAAGGTCTTTGTTATTGTTAATCGCAAGCACGTGGTCTTCGCCCGTTACGTTAAAAGTTGTTCCGTAATAATTTTCAGCGTTCCACAAAATATTCGCCATCGTTGTAACGTAACAGCCCTGTTCGCGAATTCTTGTGTCCTTTGACAGCCCAAGATAATCCGAGTAATTTGACATATTGTACTTTTGCACAACACTCAAAAGCGCAAGTCCAATTTTGTCCACAAAGTTTATCGGGTCGCCCGCACAATATGTGTACCAATTGCTCCCATCGCGGATTGGGTCTTCGCAAGAAAAACGCGCAGTAAATGGGTCATAGGAGCGTAATCCATAATTGTAAGACGCAGAAACAGAATCGAAGCTTTTTCCATTAAACTGATACGTTATCCCGCCCACCGACGCATCAGCGGATTCAACTTCGTTCCCATCTTTAAAAACAAAAGCATTTCCATAACTTCCGTAAACCAATTCGTAAACATCATTTTCATAAGTGGTCGCTGTCCGAACCGAGCCGCGCTGGTCAGTGCAATAGGAAAAAAGTGGCGAAACGATTTCTCCGTTTGAATCGGCAAAAGAAGTTTTTTCATTTTTTTGAAAACACAAAACGTCCCCTGCACAAGCAAAAAATCTGTTAAACGCGCAACGGCTAAAAAGATGTTTGTAGGCGGAAGAAAATTTATTTTGCTTTTCAATTTCTGCGTAACGCGCAACATTTTCTGAGGAAACAAAAGAGGCGGTGTGCGCGGTAAAATCTTGGCTGCGCGGTTTTCGCGTTGACGTGTATTCGGCAAGAACAGAAAACGAAGTGCCTTTATAAACATAATTTACGCAAAGTCCGTCCGCATCTTGAACATAAGAAAGTCGCCCCAACGCATCGTAATCGTAAAATAATTTTTTTGCAGAATCATTTTTAAAATCCAACAAAAAATATTCTGTGATTCGCGCACTCGCATTGTATTTCCAATATTCTGTTTTGTAGACAGATTTTTTTGCAATTAGATTTCCATCGTCATCGTAAAAAAATTCGATTCCCTTTTTTGAATTTGGGTTTTCACTGATGCGGCTAAGACGATTTTCTTTGTCATAAGAATAATGCAATGTGCCAAGAGCCGTATGCTTTTGAATGCGGTTTCCACATAAGTCGTAGAAATATTTTTCAGTCCAAACCTCAAAAGAATTTTTGTACAAACAATTTTCTTTTTTTATTGCCGACAAAAAATTTTTATAGCGTTCAAAATAATCGGGTGGCAAAGATATATTTTCTTTTCCGTTTGCATAAGCGGATTTTTCACTTCCACATTCTCCAAATTCATTTTGCGCAGAAAGAAAAAATTGTTCGCAATACGGCAAAGAAGAACTGCAAAGTCTACCATTTTCATCGTAAGTATAAAGTGAAAAACTGCCATCAGTATGAAAGACCGCACAAATTCGCCCCTCGGCATCATACACATTTTCTTCGGCAAAAATAATATTTTTATTGTAATCCTTCTGCACAATTCTAAGCAATCTACCTGCATCGTCATAGGATTTTTCAATAGAGTTTTTGTCCGAATCCAAAGTGAATATTTCTTCTCCAAAAGAATTGTAAAAAAATTGCCTAGAAAAATTTTCACCAGACAAGCGTTCAAGTTTCCCAGCAGAATTATACTTAAAAGAAAGAGAATCGTTTGCGTTACCTAAAGACAAAACCTGCCCCTCAGAATTATAACGATACGACTGTACAATTCCATTGCAATTCTCAGAAGAAAGAAGTGTTCCTTCAAGATACGAATACCGCTCAAATGACGCGGGACTTTTTGAACTAACAATGTTTCCAAAACTATCAAATGAAACTTTTTCAGTTCGCCCATCAGAATAATTGTGAACTAATTCGCGAGTGTTTTGCAAAAACGATTCTGTAACTGTTTTGCCAGAAAAACTTGTGTAGGTTTTAGAATTTTTTTTGTCATCATACAAAACGCTTGCTGTTTTTCCAAGTCGATTCGTTTCTTTTACCGCGCGTCCATAGGAATCAAATTCCATTGTTCGCACACAATCATGCGCATCGCTTATAAAAACTTTTTTGTGATTATTTTCATATTGTCGCTTTTCAACACAAATTTCGTTTTCTTTTACAAGAGTCAAAAAATCAAAAGAATCATATTTGTAAAATCGTTTAGGCTCGCCGCGATTCTTTTCAAAAATAAGTCTACCGCGCAAATCGTATTCGCAATCATAAAGAACGCCCAAAGCGTCCTCAGCTTTTAAAAGTTTTCCGTCCACATCATAACAAAACAAAACGGAGCGATTTTTACTTTGCACAAAAGACGGAAGATTAAAGCAATTATATTCGATTGTAACAATTTCATCTGCTAAAGAAATTTCTGTTACATTACCAAAAAAATCATATTTATAATTAGCTCCATTTTTATTTTTTAAAAGAATTTTTCCATCGGATGCACAATCAAATGTTTCTGAAAATGCTCCAGTTTTCACATTGACTTTTCTTTTTGCGCTGTCGTAAGAATATTGACTTTCAACCGAAAGCCCAGAAACGCAATCCTTTACAATACAAGATTTTATTCGCCCTAAAGAATCATAGAAAGTTTCTACAATTTCTGTCGGAGTAACTTTTTTAATTAAAGAACCTTGCGCAGATTTTTCAAGAAAGTATTGTACCGCATATCCATTATTTTTTACGGATGAAATTTGTTTTCCATCGAGAGAGCGAGTAAAGCGCGTTATGTTTCCAAGTTCATCGCGTTGTTCCGAAATAAAATCATTTGCCGCATCGTAAGAATAAAAAATTTTTCCGCCGTACAAATTTTTTTCGGAAAGTAATTTTCCTGCTGGGGAATATGAAAATTGATTTCGCATTCCATCTTTTTCTTCTATCGAAAGAATTGAATCTAGCGCGTTACAAGTAATTATTGTCTGCTGATTTTCGTCATCGCTTACAATATATCGCTTTGTTCCAGAAATATATTCAATTGCAACTTTTGTATTTTTTACTTTGCCGATTTGTTTTCCGTTTGCATTTAGAAATGATTTTTTAATTTCACAAATGTTCCCGTTTTTGTCATACACGTATTCTGTTTGAAGCATTTCACCGTCAAGCAATGCGGATTTTCCATTATTAAAAAGAGTTTTTGTTTTTAACCTGCCAGCTTTTGTATACGAATATGATTCACAATTTTTGTAAAAAGAATCGCTTTCATCATTTGGAGAAGAAATTTCCTTTTGCTCAATTAAGACGCAAAGATTCCGCTTGTCATAATAGTAACGTTCTGCAAATCCCTGATTTATTCCAGAATCCCAAACAATTCTTTTTGAACAATTTTTGCCATCATCAAAAAAGAGTTGAGTTTCAATTCCAAACGGAGATGTAATTTTTACAATTTTATTGTCATCGCTTCGGTTAATTTTCCACGAATAACCTTCGTGCGTAGCAAAAGAAATTAATTCACCCGAAAAATCATATTTGTACACGCCATCAGAATCAGAGGAAAGTTTATAAAAATCATTGTAAGAAAAATTCTGATTTCCATTTATGCCGCTTGAGTTTTTTATTCCGCCCCAAGAATTTTTTGTAAAAGAAAAAATTGTCTTTCCGCCACGCTCAATGCGCGAACAAAAACCTGTGTCATCATAAAAATATTTTGTAACGTTTCCATCTCGATTGCGATACGAAGAGACCAAATTAAATGGTTCACAATAAGTCCATTCTTCATAAGACGAATCAGAGTAAACGGTTTTTATAAGATTCCGATTTTTGTCATAATAAAAATTCTTGTTACCGAAAACCGTTTGCTCACAAGCAACGTCGCCAAAAGAATTATATGTGCGCTTTATAAAAGTTCCGTCACTTTTTAGCTCTTCAAGAATTTTCTTAGAATCGGAAAACTTAAAAAGACTCGCGCAACCATCTGCATCAAAAAACTGAAGTTCATTCTTTAAAGGATTGCGAACAAATTTTTCAACGCCGCCTTCTTCATTTTTTACCGATGAAACTGTTTTGTGATTTTTGCTATCGCGCACATAAGAAATGAAAACAGATTTTTCATCTGACTTTTTGATTTTCGTAATGTCGTTTTCAGAATCAAAATCATAACAAATGCGATTTCCATCTGGACATGAATATGCAGCAAGATTCTTTTTTTTGTATTCGTAGTGATGTTGCTTCTTTGTTAAGCCTTCCTCGATAAAAGTAAGTTCTCCGTCATCTCCCCAAAAAATATTGCAAAGTGATTTTCCATTGTGTTCTATTTTTACAATTCTTCCTGTTTTTGCATCATGCGTAAAAGATAAGCGCGAACCATAACGGTCTTCAAAAAAAGTTGGAACAAGATTTTGCGAAAAAACTTTTGTAAATCCATTTTTATAGCAAACTTTGTACGAATCCTGCTCTAACTTTATAGAAGAAATTTTTTTGTCGTTTTCTTTTTTGTACGAAGATGTTGCGTCGTCGTAAACAAAAATTTTTTCGCTTCCGTTTGAATCTACAAACAAAAGTTGATTTACTGTTAGCATTTTTGCTTTTTCAAGATTCCCATATTTTGCTTGGGAATTTTTATTTTTGTTTGCCTCAGATTTTTGGATAATCGATTCTGATTTTTGTTTTGCCAGATTCAATTTTTGTAAATAAGAATCATACAATGGTTTTACACGAGAATCCGAATAAACTTTTTTTGTCCAAGAAGAAGATTTTTCCGCATTTTGAATTTTTTTTTCGATTTCACTTTGCAAAAGGCTGATACGATTTAATACGTTTTTTGCCGAAGTCGCATTTGTTCCCAAAACAATTCTTGAATCAAGCGGACAAAACCAATTAGAACCAAAAGCCCCGTCAAAGTGCGAAGAGCTTAAAAAAATCCGCGAAAAAGAAAAATTGTTTACCCCATATTTCACAGAAAAATCATTTGTTGAAAAAACAAATTGACCTGTCGTTTTTACAACGGGGTCGCCCGCAGTCACTTCAATTGCGTTTTCTTCGCCCGCTTGAATTTCAGTGGCGATTTCTTCAGCTGGAACAATCAAGTCCATCTCTATGGAATTTTCCAAAACGCTATCTTCATTCGCATTTTCTGAATCAGAATCAAGACCCTCTATTAAAGAAGAAAGTTCAAGAATCAGCTCATCAAAAGTTTCTGTAGCTTCCTGCACATTGTTTTCATATTCTGCTTTTTCAAGTGCGCGTTGTTCTGAATCATCAGAGCCACTACTCCCTTGTTGACCGCTTGTGTGATTTTGCGTTCTGTCATCAGGAGGTTCAACGGCAATGACCTCCTCTCCTTCTGAATCATTTGGAACAAAAGATTGCACATTCCCTTCATTTTGTTGTGAGTTTCCCACATTCTCAGAAGAGTTTGAACTGCCTTTTTCAGAAGTGCCATTGCTTTCATGCGTTTGCGTTCCACTTGAACTTGCGCCCGCGCTAGATGAACTTCCTCGCTTTGACTTCCAGAATTGTATGAGCTTCCTCCGCCCGATTCTTCGCTCGGATGATGCTGACCGCCTGGTCCATAGTTTCCAGGATTCGCTCTCGGAAAAACAAAACAAATACTAAAAGCAAACATAATTGAAATTAGAATTCCCTTTTTTACCATTTTTTTCTCCTTGTAATTTAAAAGTTATAATTTTCAAACAAACGGTCTAAAAGTGTTCCCGATTTTGATTCGGTAAAAACATAACCAACGGATTCTTGGACAAACATACATTGATTTACAGCACCACTACCATGCTTATAATATGAAGAAAAATCTTCAATCAACTGATTATTTTCATCGAACGAGCAAAAATAAATTCCTATCGGATAAAATGCCTCACTTTTCCATTGGCGATTTTTTGTTGCCGATTTTAATGCAGACAAAAGATTTTCTGAAACTCTTTCAAGCGAAGAATCAAACACCAATAGATTTTGTGAAAGTTCAAAAATGTCAAGGTAGAGAGGATTTGTCATGCTATTGTAAACTCTAAAAGCGCGTTTTTGCAAAAACAATTTTTCTTTTATTTCAGAGCCTACACTTTTATTTTTTACAATATGACTTGCCTGTATCGCAAATGAATCAAATGCGGTAAAAACTTTTTCAATTTTGCTCATTTCTATAATTGCAAAAGTAGAATCTTCCTTTTGTATATGCTGATTTTCAAGTAGGCGACAGAGTGAAAGTCCATCAGTACAAGCTGCAATATTTTCAGAAAACCATTCCTTGTAATCCCAGCCAGACTCACTTTGAGTCCCTTCACTTCCCGCAAAGTACAGAGTGCAATTTCTTAGTTCGTACAATTCCTCAAGTTCAGAAGCAAAACAAGTGTCGAATCCAAGAAAATCAAGTTTCCTTTTCATTCCGCTTTCTATTGCCTTTCGCAAATTTGGAGTTTCCATAAAATTCCCAGAAGAGCCATCAACTGCAACAGCCCGCACTTTTGTTTGCGTTCCAAAGTCTGACAGCTGAAAAGACCGATAGCCAGTTCCGTGTCCCCAAATTATTAGCGCGTAATGTTCTGCGGCATAATTGCGACAACAAAAATTTAGCAAAGCAGAAAGATTGTTATAATCAGCCATATCTAATTCTTTTTCTGTTCCAAGAGAAATTCCCAAATCCTCACACGCGATTTCTGGGGAAATGATTTTATTATTTACTCCAGCGGCATCATGTGAAATTTTTAACAATCGCGTTCCAGTCCAATTGCCATTGCTGTCATCATAAAATTCACTGCGGTCAAGCAATGCGAGAATATTTATTTCGCTCTCATCAAATTCGGCGGCTTCCATTTCATTTATATCTTGAATTGCAGCGGATTCTAAATTGTTGTCAGCACACATATAAAAAATGAATGTCCACTTGGCAATTTTATTTTTTTGAGCCAGGTCTTGATTGTCAACTTCCGCGTAAGATGGAACTTCAAGTTGCAAAAAGGAACAAGATGTTAAAAGTGAAATTACAAAAAAGGGGGCGATTAAAAAAAAATCTACGAAACATAAATGCCAGCCTCATCAGTCCACACGGAATTATCTTCATAAACAATTTTTGCAATATAAACAAAATCCAATTTGCAATCGCCAGATGCACATTCTAAAAAGTCATCTAGGCAAACAAAAATTTTTTCTTCGGCACGAGGAGAAATTTTCTTTGCGCACTTTGCACGAACTGCATTTGTAAAAGTTCCAATCGGATTTTCAGAAGAATCAAAAATCGAAAAACAAATTTCAAATTCCCTAATTGCTTTTTCTGAATTATTTACAATTTGAATCTCCGCATAACAAAAATTGCAAACTCCAGATTTACTTTCCGCAACAATTGATTTTTTTGTTACACAATACGGCATACAATATGAAAAAATAGAAGTACAACTCAAAAACAATGCGCAAGCAATAGAAACGCACACAAGTCTATTTAGCATTTTTCTTTTCCTCCGATTTTAAAATCCATTCAAAACTAGAAGCTAATTGGGAGCAAGTTTTCGGAAATGAAATTTTAGCAAATGTGTTTTTGCTTTCGGAAAAATTTCCATCAAAATATTCCGATGCAGATTTAAATAGAAGATACAATTCATCGCTTTTGTTTTCTTCAGAAACTTTTTCTAAAAGATTTTTTAACTCGTCCGCATTCTTGTACAACACAGCCTTTTCCATTTTTTTGTATAACAAAGAAATATTTTCAGTTTGCAAAACCAAAAGTTCTTTTGCGGGACAAAAATTTTTTAATCTAACCGCTTCCCAATCGCGCTTGGTGCAGAATATTTCAAAATCTCCGCGCGGAAGCTCAAAACTAAAATTTCCTTGACTAGAAGTTACCGCTTGCAATTTTCCGTTTACAAAAATTTTATAACCTTCAACGGCTTGCATCTCGGAATCCAAAATTAAACCATAGCAGATTCTGTCTTCGCCATAAAAAGCGTTACTTTTACACGAAAAAAATAAAAGTGCAAAAAGCAAAATAAAATGTAACTTGCAATTTTTCATTCTTCAACCTCTTGAATTTTTCCTTGAGCAGTTCTGTAAAAAACGATTCGTTTTCCGTCCTTTGTTAAAACGCTACCTAGTTTTTCTTTCGTTTGGATTGCGGGCAATGTTGTTTTACGGCTTATTATTTCTTGCGATTTTTGGGGAACAGTCAAATCAAAAATTTCAGGAAAATCAGCTAAGACAAGTAAAAAATTTTCAACATCCGATTTTGAAATTTCAAAAGTGAAATTCATTTTGTCAGTAAAAAATTCGATTTTCCAATTTGAAATTACGATTCCTTTTTTTCTAATTGAATCTAGCTCTTTTAAAAACAGCGGTATTTCTTTTTGCGGAATCGAACCTGCAATTTGAGATGTTTCATTCGATTCGCGAATTAAAAGCCCGCTATGGTTAAACACCGCATTTCTTATCGTTTCAAGATTTCCGCTATATGCTTCCTGCGGCATTTTTCTTTTGCCAACAGAAAGTGTAAGAGTAAAAACTGGTATGTTTTCCACATAAGATATTTCTTGCACTGCAAAATCTCCCTCAAAATTTTTTTGTTTTAGATTTTCTCTTAAATTTTCTGGAAAGCAGTTTTTTACTAAAAAAATAAGTTTTCCAGAATCCGATTCAAAACTTCCAGAAATGATTTTTCCATTACACACCTTTATCGAATTAAGTAAATAAAAAATCATTTCACTCATATTGCAATTTTCCTCACCTGATTCTTCATCATTTACATTATTTTCTATGTGGCAAATCTCCTCACCTATTTTGTTATAAGAAAAAGAATTAAAAAGTTTTTGTAAAACAAAAAAGCTTATGCAAGCGAAAACAAGAAAAATGAAAAACAGACAGACAGCACGTTTTTTGTTTACAAAAAAAAATTTTCTCCCAGTTTCTTGAAAATGCAAAGTCAAATTTTTTTTCTGATACTCAGAAAGTTTAAGAGCATCCATAACTGCAACGGACGCGAAAGTTTTTCCTTTACAAAGAGAAAGCCGAGAATCAAAACAGCACAATGTAGAAAAACACGGATGCCGTTTTTCTAACTCTTTTATCAAATACGACCGCTTCTTTTTTCCACGCAAAAAAATCGGAATTGGAATTTTATAGATTTCATAATCTTCACGACAAACAGTTTTCATTTTTTAGCCACCTGTTTTGGAAAAGCAACCGAATAATATTTTCCATCAACGCACCAAGT
Organism: uncultured Treponema sp.; assembly: GCA_937900125.1. Lineage (GTDB taxonomy): Bacteria > Spirochaetota > Spirochaetia > Treponematales > Treponemataceae > Treponema_D. The sequence goes on from CALCEK010000276.1 coordinate 33,415, forward strand.
TTGCTGATATTCATTTTCATTTTTAACAATAGAAATAGAATCAAGCTCCCATTGCTCTTTGCAAAGTTCCTGCCAAGAAATAGATGCGGTGTCAAAATTAGAATCGTTTTCGCACAAAGTACAAAATCCACTGTACAAAAAAGAATCCCGCGTAAGTTGCGTTTCAAGTGCTTGACTTTTATCAAAAACTTTCTTAAGCGGAAAAAATAATCCCAACCCGCTTGAAATAAAAACCGCCATAATAAAACAAAAGGCAAGACACTCACTTATTCGCATCAAAGTCCTCCGAGCCAGCAATTAAAAATGAACTATAAAGAGCTTCCGACTTTCTTTGCAAATAAGAGAGTTTTGCACTCAAAAACGAACCGCACGCAATAAAAGCAATGCTTGTAGCAAAAAGAATCCCCAAACACGAGATTAAAACGCTACCTTCAATTTTTTTATTTTCTCTTACCTTTTGTTTAATTCCAAGAAATAATATCTTCGCTATCACTGCTTCCTCCTTCTATTCCATCTGCTCCGTAACACACGATTGCAAATGGCAAACGTCTTGGGCATTCTTTTGGAAAAGAGCTTGAATCATTTCTACAATAGATGTACGCACTTCCCCACGGGTCGTTTTTAATTTGACTGTCGATATATGGTCCGTTCCAATTCGTCGGGATGGGAAATAGAATCGGCTTTTCCCATAATGCCGAAAGCCCCTGCTCCGTTGTGGGATAAGTTCCGCAATCGATGTAATAGGAATACAAGGCTGCCTTATACTGCGAAATTGTTTGCATAGCCGCCGTTCTTTTTGCAAAAGTAATAATCTTTCCAGTTGAGATTCCAATTCCAGCGGTGAGTACGGCTCCAACGGCAAGCACCGCGAGTGTTTCGACCAAAGTAAATCCTTCTTCATTTGACGTTCTCCGTTTTTTCAATTTTTTCTCCTCTATAAAAAAGTGACTTCAAAAAATTTCAATTCTTTGAGTTTCTTGCAAAATCCCTAAACTTTAAATTGTGAAAGTGAACAACACGGGAAGCACAATTTGTTTAATCAAAAACACCATGTATGCAGAAAGCAAAATCATACTCATAGGTTCAAGCAATAAAAGAACGCGCTTTTGTCTTTCTTGATTTTTTTCAAAAAGTTCAGAAACGATGGTTTTTAATGTGACAATAGAATTTCCTGTTTTGTTCAATAAGGAAAATGCGATGCTATAATTTTTACCTAAATTGCACAAAGCCGCACTCGCAGGAAGCCCTTTTTCAACTTGTGTGAGAGTTTCTACAATTTTTCTTTTAAAGAATGGATGAAAAGTCAAAACCAAAAGTGATATTTTTAAGCTCTGGTACAACGAAATGTTTTCTTTTAACAAAAAATAAATCAAAGAAAAAACATCATAGCGGCAATCGCCAAACAAAAAAATAAATTCTAGGAAAATTAAAATTGCACTTCCTAAAAACAAAAAAATTGTTGCTTGCACAATCGAATTGTAAAATGAAGAAGTCGCTGTCATTCCAAAAAGATAGCTTTGTTTTAAAAGAACAAATGCACCAATCACCGAAAGAAAAACGACAATCACGGGATACATTAAAGCGGTAACAAAAACTTGAAAAACTTTTTGCCGCTCATCTTGCCGTTTTTTCAAAAAGTTAAAAATCTCTTTTAAAGATGCGCCATTTTCTGCCCCCGAAACAAAAGCAACATAAAGCTCATCAAAATAAATGTTTGTACACAATTGCAAAGATTTAGAAAACGGGAATCCTTCTTGCAAAAACAAAGCAAGTTCTTTACAAGCATAGCGTACTTTTTTAGGGAGCGTTTTTTGTTCTGTTAAAAATGCCAAAGCCGACTTTACAGAAATTTCGTTTTGCAAAAGCTCGCAAAAACTTACGGTAAAAATATGTAGCGGTCTATTCATTTTGTTCCCCAAAAATTTTTATTTGCGCGGACAATTTTCCATTTTGTAAACGCTGAAAAATGCAAGCTTTTAAAACACAATCTAATGCTGATTTTTCAACGCCTAATTTTTCTAAGCGAAGAGGTGTTTGTTCAATGCTCCCAGAATGTAAAGTTGCAAACACCAAATGCCCTGTAAGAGATGCCTGCAAGGCGATAAGTGCTGTTTCTTTATCCCGAATTTCTCCAATGAGAATCACATCTGGGTCATGGCGAAGTGCGTGTCGCAAAATTTCAGCAAAATCCATTCCGCAATTTGCCTGAATCTTAACTTGGGTAATTCCAGGAATCACATATTCGGGCGGGTCTTCTAAACTGATAATTTTCTTTTCTTGCGAATAAAAATTTTTAACTTCTACAAGCATCGCTGCCGCTGTACTAGATTTTCCGCTCCCCGTAGCACCGCAAATCAGCACAAGACCTGCTTCTAGGCGGCAAAGTTTGCAAAGCTTTATTTTTTGTTCATCAGAAAAACCAAGTGCAGAAAAAGAAAGTGGAAGTTTTTCAACATCTAACAAACGCAAAACTAGGGCTTCTGTTTCTTGAACATTATTTTCGTTCACCTGTGGCAAAAGAGAAACTCTCACAAAAACATTTTTGCCATTCTTTTTTGTAAACACAAATTGCCCATCTTGCGCTCGTCGCGATTCGACAATATTTATGTCTGCTAACAATTTTATTCTTTGAACGAGTGCCTGTTTTGTTTTTTCCGAAAGTTCCGTAACTTGTAAAAGGCTTCCCATAACTCGAATGCGTACCCCAGAATTGTCAATGTGAATATCGCTCGCATTTTCTCCCAAAGCATAAGAAATTATGCTATCCAAAAGCGATGCAATTTCATTTTCAGTTTTGTCATTTTCTATAGAAGTTTTATCTTGCCCTTTAGAATCTGTAGTGCGCTCATCTTTTGAATCATACAAAAGCGCGATTTTTCTATCAAAAGAATCTTTTGCTAACGGCACAAAATCAGCCTTTACATTTTTGTCCGAAAAAGCGTAAGACGTTACCGCCCGCATAAGCCGCGCCTTTAACGCAACATCGTCAACATTTAAAAGTCCAAAAGTTACCAGATTTTCTTTTCGCTGCAAAACAATCACGCCGTTGTGCAAACAAAATAATGGCGAAAGGCAAAAATCGCTACTCATCAGAATCTCCTTGTACAAGTGATTTTAAAACGCTTTTGAAAATTTCTTGAACATCTAGCGTTTCGTTTTTATTTTCTGTTTGCAAAGAAAAATCTTTGTAATGCGGAACAAGGTAAATTACCAATTCCGTTTTTTCTTTGCTTTTACTCTGATTTTTAAAAAACCAACCCAAAATTGGAATCTTTGAAATAAACGGAACGCGCTTTTGGGAAAAATCTTCTTCGCTCTGAATTAGACCGCTTAAAATAACAGCTTCGCCACTTTTTCCGACAACTTCCGTTGTGATGAGTTTTTCACTTGTTGGCGGAGGATTTCCCGTGGTGTTTGACAAATCAGTTCCTTGCCTAGAAACAGATGCCGAAACTTTGCTAGTTATCATGCCATCTCCACTTACCCAACCTGTTACGTCAATTTTTAAGCCCGAAGCGATTTCTTTTGTCACTCCCGAATACACGGGCTTTCCAGTTTCGGGGTCAACATTGTTGTCGCGATAGCGATAAGTGTTTGTATTTTGAAAATTGATTGTTCCTCCGCTCACACCTTGCAATGTGGTGTCCGCAAACACCCTCGCCCGATTTTCATTTATCGCCGCTTGCAAAGAAGAAGCAAACTCAAGTCCGAATGCCGCAATAACATCAAGTTTAAAGTCAAGCACAGAACCTAAAAGTGCAGAAATTCCATTTCGGTCGCCAAATGAAAGTTTTTTTGCCGAAAGCGAAACATCAAAATCGTGCGCTTCACTTCCCTGATACTGCACAACTAATAAGTCATAAGAAATGCGTTTTTGCGGAACATCGAGCGTCTTTAGCGCGTCAGTCAAAATTTCAAATTGAGCGTCCGTGCCAGAAAAAAAGAAAACGTCCTCTTGCGTTGTACAAATAAAATCTTGCGCATTTAACGCGGAGGGCAAGTGCAAAAGCAAATCTTGTGTTTTGATAAATTTTAATTTTACCGTGCGCATTTTTTTCTGAACGTCAAATTCCAAAATTGCACTTTCTAATTGCGCTTGCACATCTTCGCGGGCGAAACACAAAAAACTGTTTCCATCAGCAAAAACAAAATCGAGTTTGCCAAAAGTTTTTTCTAAGACGCCAGCGAGTTCTTGCGCTTCACAAAATTTCGCAGTGTATTTTTTCCAGACTTTTCCTGATTCTTTTAAATTGGTTTTTGGATTTGAACGTGGAACAATACAAACGGTTTGGTCAAGCATAATGTATTCTGTTTCCGAAGCTTTGCATAAAATATCCAAACTTTCTTTAAAGTTTTTTCTGTTAAACACCATGCGCCGAATTTTAGTTGAATTGTCTTGCGTAAACAAAAATTCTTTTTCCGCCAAAACGCAAAGTTTTTCAATTGCGTCTAAAGCATTTGCATTTTCTATGTCAAGTGAATATTCGTCCGCCTCCCCTAAACGCAAAACAGAAATTTTGTCCGCGCTAGAAAATGCAAATTCGCCTTGATTAAATTGCGCTACATTCCGCTTTATATGGATAAAATCAGAATCCGCAGAACATTCAAAATCATTTCCTAATTGGCGTAGCAACGAAAAAACAAAATCTTTTGCGTTTTGTCCGCTTGTATGCAAAGAAATAAAATTCTCAGGAAGAGAATCAAAAGTGATTTCTGTTTTAAAAAACGAACTTATTTTTTCAACCAAAACGCTCGGCTTAACATCGCTTGCGTCTAAAAAGAAAGACATATCTTCTTTTAAAAAACGCACTCGGCTTACGCGCCAAACATCGCTCGACTTATCAAGATACAATCGTTCCGAAATTAAAAAACTTTCAAAAGCTTCTTCAAAATTATTTCCTGTAAACTGAAAATTTGCTTTTCCGTAAACGGTGTCATCGCCGGCGATTGGAATTCCAGAATAAAGACTTGCCATATAAAGAATTTCGCGAATGTCTGTTTGGGAAAATTCAAAGCCGTCTAACTTTTGCGCTGTTGTTAGGAACAAAAAACCAAAAAGGGTAAACATAAAGATAATCACTTTTTTCATACAACCATATATTCCGCGCAATAAATCTTTTTTTACCAAAAAAAATGAGAATCCAATCTAAAAAAAACTTGGACAAGTCTATAGACTGTCTGCAACTTTTGTTTTACAATAAATTATGTTTTCTTCACGTATAAAAAATTTGCATCCTTACATTCCAGGCGAACAGCCGACTGACCGCGAATATATAAAACTTAACGCAAATGAAAATCCGTTTTTGCCGCACCCAAAAGTTCTTGAGGCAATTTGTCAAGCGACAAAAAATCCCGCGTTGCTTTCTCGATACCCTGACCCAGACGCAAATGAGCTAAGAAGTGCAATTGCGAATTTTTTGAACAAAACTGGCGGCGTACTTTGCACAACGCAAAATGAGAACGGGAAAATTTTTCCGCAAAACGATTTGGGTTTTACGATTACGCCCGAAATGATTTTTTGCGGAAACGGAAGCGATGAAGTTTTGTCCTTTGTGTTTTACACTTTTTTTGATTCTAGCGTTCCTTTAGTTCTTCCAGAATTTACCTACAGTTTTTATCCAGTTTATTGCGGCTATTACGGAATTTCGCAAAACAAAATTCCTTTAAAAAATGACTGGACGCTCGACACGGAAAAAATTGTTGCCGAAGCAAAAAAAACAAAAAGCCCGATTGTCTTTGCAAATCCAAATGCGCCTACTGGAAAAGCTCTTTCAAATTTGCAAATAAAAGCAATTTTGGAACAGCTCGATAAAAATCAAGTTTTGGTTGTTGACGAAGCTTATGCGGATTTTGCAGATGAATCTTGCATTTGTCTTTTAAAGGATTTTGAAAATTTGATTGTGGTTCGTACTTTTAGCAAAAGTCTTTCGTTTGCGGGAATGCGATTGGGTTTTGTTGTGGCGAATCCCAAATTGATTGATTCACTTTTTACCGCAAAAAATTCGTTTAATCATTTTCCAGTTGATTCTATTACGCAAAAAGCGGGAATTGCTTCTACCGAACAAATTGACTATTATGCGCAAAATGCAAAATTGATTGTTCAAGAGCGCGAGCGGCTCTTTGACTTTTTAACGCAAAACTCGTGGTCGCCAATAAAAAGCAAAACAAATTTTGTGTTTACAAAAAAAGATGGTCGTGGCGGAAGAGAAATTTATGAGGCGGTAAAAAAAGAAGGCATTTTGATTCGGCATTTTAACACAAGCGGAATTGAAGATTTTGTTCGCATTTCGATTGGAACAAAAAATCAGCAAGACCAACTTTTGCGCATTTTAAAACAACTTTGAAAATCTATGGGGGAAAATATGAAATTTTTAGTTCTAAGCGATTTACACGGCGCAATTGAAAATTTGGATAAATTAGACAGTCAATTTTCAAAAGCCGATGCTGTATTGTTTGCGGGAGATTTTGCAAAATTCGGCGAAGAAGAAACGGGGCTTCCTTCATTAAAAGCTTTGTGCAAAAAACACGATGTAATTTACGCTGTAATTGGAAATTGCGACAATCCAGATTTTCTTTCGGCACTTGAAGAGCAAGACATAAGCGTACAAAATACGCTCACAAATTACGAGGGGCTTTCTTTTGCGGGAAGCGGGGGCGGTTCAAAGTTTACAGGCACTACTCCAAATGAAAGAACTGATGAGGAACTTGCTTCTGACTTAAAAATTATCTCGGAAAGTGATGCTCAAAATTGGGACAATCTTGTTGTAATAATGCACAATCCTCCGTTAAACACCGCATGCGACCGTGTAGAAAGTGGTGCACACGTAGGAAGTGCCGCGCTTCGCTCATTTATAGAAAAATACAAACCGCTTGCCGTAATTTGCGGACACATTCACGAAAGTGCTGCAATCGACACAATAGAAAACACCACGATTATAAATCCAGGCGCACTTTTAGAAGGAAAATACGCTTGGCTCACAATAAGCAAAACCGCCGAATCCTACCGCGTAGAAAGTGCAACTTTAGAACACATTTAAAAAGTGTTACAAAATCTTTAGCGCGAAGTGCAAAATCTAAAGCCAAAATAATTGTACGCTTCGTTTGGGTCAAATGAATAGCGGTCTCCTGCGCACAAAAAAATTGTATACGGAGACCAACTACCTCCGCGCATAACCCGTTCTGCACCGTACTTTGGACCTGTGTAAAGCGTATTTTTTTCGCTTTCTTTGTATTCCCCATGCCAATCCCAGCACCATTCCAAAACATTTCCGCTCATATCAAAAAGATTCGCGCCATTTGCGTTTCCGCTTGCGGGTTCAGGAGAATCACCTGCAAGAATCGGGTCAAGCCCTGCCGTTCCAACCGTGTGCGTTCCATTTGCATTGTCGGAAGACCAAGAAATAGAATCAGGGGAAACACCTTGGTCGCTTTTTCCTTTAGAATCAATTTGACCGCTCAAAAGGTCGCCCCGCTGAAATCCGCTTGTTGTTTTTCTCGCCGCATATTCCCACTCCGCCTCAGTTGGCAAGCGATACCCATTTGCTTCCCACCGACATTCCGCAAGGTCGCAAGCCGCCGTGTCGCCCGAATCGCGAAGCACCATTCCGTCAAAAACGTAACACGGAGTGCGTCCTTCCATTTCGCTCAACGCATTGCACCAAACAATCACATCGTACCAATTTACCATTGTAACGGGCTGGTAAGATTTGCTTGTTGGCGCACGCCCCCGCATTCCGCCTGAACCTTCTTGACCTGGATTTTCAAAGTAATAACCATTTTTTTGCGCCCAAACACGAACCTCGTACCAAAGCCTATAGGTCGTTTCGTAGCGATTTATTGAAAAAGTCTTAAGATAACGGCGCACTGAAAAAGCCTGAGAGTTTTGCCCCATAAGATATTCGGAAAATCCTGTTGAAGAAGCAACGAAACGTTCTAAACGAATATCTTCAAATTTAAAAACATGATTTTCTTTTTTTTCTGGGGATTCTGATTTTTCCTCATCAGATTTAGATTTTTCGGAATCGCTTTTTGTGCCGTCGCGGTAGCTAGGACCTTTCCGCTGATATGCCGAACCTGCCTGCGTTGAAGTATCAGAATTTTGAGAAAACAAAACAGGGCTTAGTAATACAAACATTCCAAATAATGCACACAACCGTTTCATCGGCTTTCCTCCGCAAGTTTTTCCATACGTTTTAATGACCGCTTTTGCCGCAAAGCCGCACGCCTTTGCTTTAAAGAAACCTTTTTTCGCGCTTCTGGTAACGAAGTAAGCCGTCTGCGCATAAAATAAAAATACGCCATAATCGATGTTAAAATGCACAAGCCCAAAACGGCAACCGCACCCACCCACTTAGATGCCGCCCAAGGAAGTGGAACATTTATTCCAAAATAACTTGTTACAATAGAAGGCATCATTAGCACAAGATTCCAACCCGTCATAGTTTTCATAACAATATTCAAATTGTTTGACAAAACTGAAGCAAATGCGTTGTTCATTCCTTCCATAATATTGTTGTAAGTATCTGCCATATCCATAGCTTGCCGATTATCAATTTCAACGTCGTCTAGCCAATCTTGGTCTTCTTCGTCCAATTTTAAAATTCGAGTTTTGCGCAATTTTTCTAGCAGCATCTGATTACTTTTAAGTGAAGTTGTAAAATATACAAGCGATTTTTGTATATTCAAAAGTTGAATCAACTCATGATTTTGAACAGAAAGTAGCATTTCATTTTGAATCGATGTAGAACGCCGATTTAACTCTTTTAGGTAACGCAAAAATGTGGTGTCCGCCCTAGAAAAAAATCGTATTGCAAACGCAGGAAAATCATTTAAAGAAAGTTCCTTGATTCTGTTTGCCGCAAAATCCTTTAAAACTTCACAATCCGTCCAACAAATTGTAATAAAAAACGAGCCTGACAAAATAATTCCAAGCGGTGTACAAAAATAACTAATGTCATCGCCAGGGGAAAAAACGGGAAGTCGCAAAATCATCATGGTGTAACCATAATCATCGTTGCGTTCAATTCGCGAAAGTTCGTCCGAGTCCAAAATGTCAAGCATATTTTCTGGGTCAATATTGAATTTGTCTTGCAATTCAACAATTTCATCGCGCGTAACCGAGCGAGCATCAACCCAAGTATTCTTTGACGAATTAAGTTTATTTTCAGGAATTTCGACTAATTTTCCATCTTCTTGCTGCCAGTATGTAATCATAATTTTTCTCACAAAATTTTTGTTTTTTAACAAAACTTTTGCCCGCAGCACATTTTATGCAAATGCAAACCAAAACTTGCAATTTTTAGGAATTTCCAAAACTCTATTTGTAGAAATCTTTGCTGAAGGCGAAAATTTTTTGTTTTTTAAAGCCCGCGAACTCGAGCTACCGCCACTATCCATTTTCGCCTCCAAGTGTATTTCTAATTTTTTTTAGTGTAACAAAAAAGCCTCTTTTGTGCAAGCAAAAGCCGCACTCGCCACAAAAGATTTGGCAAAGGGCTAATTTAAGGAATTGAAATGACTACTTTTGCCATACAAATATCTATTACATTGTCAGAGCTATCATAGACATAGCAGGTTATGGTATATGTGCCACTTCCACGGCTATAACTAATTGGAATCTCCTCGCTATTTGAAGTTTCACCCAAACATTCAGTTTTATTTATATACCACTCAAATTTACTAGCACTAGAATTCCAAGCCGCCAAAGATATAGCCTCAGAACTTGGAGAAGACCAAATGCTTGTGCCATTAGAAGTAATGGAACTTTCTATATACCCATAAGGATTCCACAGTGCATACAAGTGCAAATCGCCATACAGTGCAACAGTCTGACCATCAGAATAAAGGAAATACCCAGAAGAATCCGACCAGCCCCCAAATGTATAGCCGTCATGAGAAAAAGTATTTGTCCTCAAAGTAATTTGCTCTTCAGTGTTGACCGTCTGAGTCTCCACAGAAGAATCAAAATTGTCATGAAAATATATGGTAGATGTTTCTGCAAGCCAATAGGCATAAAGTGTAAGCGAAGAACCTTGTATGGAAAATAAGTTAATATCACTTGCCTCATCTGCGTATTTTATATCTGTATCGCCTGAATTTTTAAGCCAACCTCTAAACTTATACCCCGACCGCGTAAAAGAATTCGCTGGTAAAGTGAACGTTGAATCATATTCGCAAGTAAGAGTAGTCATTTCACCCGCTCCACCATTTGCGTCAAATTTTACATAATAGGTAATCGGCTTCCAAGAACTTGCATAAAAGTCAGCGTCTTGCGGAATAACTGTAACAGATTCCACAAGACCTGCGTCATTTATTTTCACTGTTGAAGGGATTTCTTCTTCGTCATCGGTGCTATCTGGATTTTTCCAATAAACCCAGCCCGTTGCGTAATATCCCTGTTTTAGCGAGCCAGAGCCGTCATTTGCTTCTGGGAACAAATCGCCTATTGAATATGATTCTCCGATTTTATATGAGGAATCTACAAGGGCTGACGAAGAATCTTTTTCCTTATAAAAGCGATAATTTGAACTTAGCTCATCTCTGATTTCTTCGCCCAAATTTTCACAGGAAAAATTCAAAGTTATTAAAAGAAGGCTCAATGCAATTTTGTACAAACATTTTTTCATTTCCATTTAAACCTCCTACAATCTAAGCCCTATACTAAAATATGGTGTAATAATTCCAGTTGGCATTCCTTGAATCATATAATGCGCAAAGTCAGCCCCAACTTCCACAGCAACAAATTTAGCAGGAACCCAAAAAAACGAAACTCCTGCCATTCCAACAGGAATAAATGTAAACGTTGTAGAAATCACCTTATCTTCGCGATAATAAGTGGGTGTATAACTACCAGATTTTGTCACGCCAGAAAGTCCACCACCTAATTTTGCAGAAACAAAAAAATTGTCAGCTAAAAATCTATGCTGATAAACGGCTTCCAAACCAAAAGTCAAAAATTCCACGTGCATAAAATAAAAATCATTTAAGTTAGAAAATCTTTGGTAATGCCCCAAAAGTTCAAGTCCTAAACGCTGATTTTCCCACTTTTTTGGAAAAAACAAAAATCGCGTTTCAAGCGCAAGCCCTACAGGCGCAACATATTTTGAAAGCGTTCCGTCATAAAGCGAAATTGAAGGCCCAATTCCAGCGGTAAAAAAGACATCTTTTGGCTCGTAAGGCTTGCGCGGTTCTTTTGGCTCCTTCCATTTGACATTTTCTCCACTTTTGTCAGAATCGGGTTTTTTAGCGGCATATTCTTTCCAATATTCCGCAGAAGGTGGCTCGTTTGGAACGACATTTTCGCCTTTTTCGTCAGCGGGAGGCTTTGCAGCCGCATAAGCTTTCCACTTTTTGCGTTCTTCTTCGGCTTTACGTTCGGCTTCTGCCCGTGCTTCCGCTTCTATTTCTTCTTGCGATTTTTCGGGTGTTTTTTTTGTAGAAGGATTTTCTTGAACTTCAATTACATCGGATTCTGTAGAAAGTCCACCTGGGTTTGTTATGCGGACTCTCCATTTTCCAGGGGGAATATCGGAAAATTCAACTTTTACAGAACCATCTTCATCTTCTTTTACTTCTCCATAAATTGGTTCGGCAATAAGTTCAATTTTACTTTCTTCCGTTAAACCAGAGAGGTCTAATGCCAATTCAAGCGTTCCTTTTTCATCAGTTACAGAGGCTTCAGGAACTGTAGATGAAATTTCTGGTTTTACCGCTTTAAGAACCTCAAAGTTTTCCCAAGAGCTAACCGCCGTTTGTCGCCCCAAAAAGTCAAAAACATATACTCTATAACGGTATTTTCCTGGAGGAAGATTCACCTCCATAAATGAATTAGTTGTTCTAAATTCTTGAGTTTTAGAATCTTCCAAATTTTGCAATTCAACGCGATACTCAAAAGCGCCTGCGTC
>CALCEK010000277.1 GCA_937900125.1 uncultured Treponema sp.
CGGGGCTAAAAACGGCGTAACAATAATCGAGCAGGTCAGAATGTTTTTGGGGATTATCTGCAAAGCAAGTCTGCTTGTAATCTTCTATAAAAAAATGAGGAATAAGATTTTGTAAAGGCTCTTCGTTTTTCCAAGATGACAGTTCATCATAACGAACGTTTTTTTTGGCATAGTATATTGTTTCTTAATGAAAATCGTGTTATTATTAATATTGAAAAAGATATCTTTTTATACGGAGGTTTGAAATGCTCGCATTAAAGGCTATAGATGTAAAAAACAACTTCAAAAATATATGCTCTCAGGTTTTTAATGGTGAGACCGTCATGCTTTCACGCCCTAAGAATCAGAATGTGGTGATGATTTCTGAAGCAGAATACAATCGCCTTGAAAAAGCCAGGCGAAACCTTGAATATCTTAAAATGCTTGATGAAAGTGAAAAACAGCTCCAAGAAGGAAGAATTGTAGAGAAAACAATGTCAGAACTGGAGGCTATGGAATAATAATGAGCAAAATCATCTTTACAGAAATTGGATTTTCTCATTATTTATACTGGCAGGAGCAAGATAGAAAAACATTAAAAAAGATAAACAAACTCCTTCAAAGTATAAGTCGTGACGGAGAGCTTGCAGGAGAAGGCAAGCCTGAAAAACTAAAGCACAAGGAAGGCGAATATAGTCGTCACATAGATGACAAAAATCGTCTTGTTTATGAAGTTTCAGGCGATAGAATCACAGTGAAGGCGTGTAAAGGTCATTACGAGGATTAAAATGTCAAAAAATTTCAGGAAAACAAAAATATATTTAGACACCTCGGTATTAAGCTATCTAAAGCAGGAAGACAGTCCCGAACGGACATCTGCGACTCTTAAGTTTTGGGAAGACCTTAAAACAAGGAATGATATTGACATTTATTTGTCTGATGTTACTTTAGCGGAAGTTTCAGAATGTTATGAGCCTAAGCGCACCTTTATGCAAAACAAGCTAAAAGAAATACAGTTTTCCTTGCTTGAAACGGAGTTCGGGCAATCACTAACCTTAAGGGGGGGGGTAGCCCGATAGACATAATCACGCCCGAAATGCTTTTAAAAGGAGATGAAAATGACTGAACTTGATATTTCAAAAGATTTTACTATAGACGACATTCATAAAATCCGCGAGTATAACTGGGAACAGACAAAGAACTTGTCGCCAAAAGAACAGAGCGAATACTATAAGAACAAAGCGGCTTCCTTTCTTGCCGAAGCAGTGATAACTCCCGTAACAAAAAATTCGGAAACGAAGATGGTCATGTAATGAAAGTTATGAATCCTGTTTACCAAAACCGTTCCATTTTGATGTTTGTGCAGGGCGTTGTCTGCGAAGAATCTATGCAATCTTTTACAAACATAGATGTTTCGCTGGCAACGCGCGGCAAAGCCTATGGCTCAACATGACCTCTTTCTATACAAAACAAAAGCGGGCTTTTTGCATTTTGAACAAAAAGCCCGCTCGTTTTTGCTAACAGCCCGCCCCGACTTGCGCGGGGGGTTAGGAGGTTAGTTAGTGTAAGTATAGTAAGAAGATGAATTTATGATAACAACACTCGTTTCTTCACTACCATCTTTAACTTTAACACCAATATTATACATAGCATTATTTTCCCACCCTGATGAGTCAGTGCTATAGTATAAAGTTACAGTGGCTACACCATTTGTAAATGATAAGGAGGGGTCGCCTGTGCCTGATAAAGTCTGCAATACTTCAGAAGTTACATCTTCATTTCCTAAATAGGCGTACTGAGTTACTGTCCAACCAGTGGGATTGTACGCGTTTCCAGAAGCATCTTTCACAGTAAATGTAAACTTCTTACCATTTGCAGGAGATGTTACATTTTCAACCTCCGTTTCAAAAGTTAGCGTTGTATTGCCATAACTAATGCTTCCATTTGATACATTGTATGCAACAGCAAGGTCACCTGCGACAGCAATATCTGTAGTACCATCAACACCTTTGCGTGTCAAGGTAGTATCTTTGTCTGTAATTACGCGAAGGTAGCGTTTGTAGCTTCCACTATCATTTGCTTGATAGGTACTATTTAATGCAAATGGTGCAGTGGAATCACCTGTACTTGTTTCTTCCGTTTCGTTATAAGTTGCAGCAGGAAAAGTTGCACTAGCGTCATCTTCAGGGAGTCCTGTATCTGCATTAAACTTACAGCGTTTTACAACAAATTTTCCAGATGTACCTTCAAGAGTAATATTTTGTGCTTTTGAAGTACCAGTTGGGGCTGCATTAAGAATACCATCATAAGTTGCACTAGAATCACCTTCTGTTTTTAGAAGTGTTACCGCTCCAGACAAAACAGAATTGTTCAAATAGAAATACGGCGTTCCAACTGTAACAGCACCAGTAGCTGTAATATTCTCCAAAATAAACGCAAAGTCACTTTTATCTTTTGTAGTTTGAATTGTAAGTCCAGATGCAATTGTTGCCCTTGCTGTGGAGTCATACGCTTTTACAAGGATTGTACCTTTTTTAGCAGTAGATGCCATTGTAATTGACACCGCAGTAGTATCAGTATTATCACCATCTACAATGATTGTCCATGTTGTGCTTGCAGCATTGGCAATTTGTGGGATAGCCGCGACCGCATCAGCTACGTTAGCAAATGGCAAGGTTTTTGAACCTGTTGCTGTTTCACTAGCAGAGGCAGTATTACTCCCAGTTCCGTCAACATAAAATGTTGTTCTAGTATATGCCTTTATAAGTGCTTCTGTCAAAGTATAGCCAACAGAAGAAGCCGCTTCATCAAGGTTTGTAAGACCACTATATGCCACACTTGAAGCTGCTGTTTTTTGGTAAGAAACAGCACTACCTGTCAAACTAGTATTTGTAGAACCAACAACATAAGAATCGTAATTAGCCTTTATGGTCAATGTATCATGAATAGAAAATACTTCTTGATTATCGAGCGTTCCGTCCCCAGTATTAGAATCATTATCATCAGTATGTAAGAATGTAAGCTCCACATCGTAAGTACCAGGGTCAAGTTCAGGAACAAATGCAAATGTAACAGCCTCAGTACCAGTTGTTATACCAGTTACAGTGTATTTTGTTGAAGCATTTAAAGTAAGTGTTACAGTGTCAATTTTATCGTAAGCTTCTATGTCATCCCAGTTAGCAGGAATAGAAATTGGAATATAGGCTTTTCCCTTTGCATCACTATCAGGGCTATCCACAGCACCAATTGTAATTGCACCTGTAGTAGCGTTTATTTCTGACCCCGCAGTTGATGATGTACCTTCAACAGTCAAAGTAACCGTACCTTCACTTTGGTCAATGGTCATTTTGAATGCGATTGTTCCTTTTGCAATAGCTTTTCCTTTGATTTTTTCAACTTTTGCAGCGTCGGTTGTATCAGAATCAGTACAAATCGTACTTTGTTCTTCGCGGGTTGCAATGGCGGTAAAGTACCACACGCGGTTGTTTACAGCACCAATTGTAAAGCTAACTCCGCTCGTTGTGTCTTTAGCACCATACCAAACGGTAGACAAATCACCTGTAGTTGCGGAGTAATCAGCGTCACCACTAGTTGCAACAGTTGAGCCGTACACAGTCCAGTAAAGTTCTGGTGTACTTGGTGAAATTGAACGGCTTACGCTAGAAGATGACGAGCCGTACAAAGAGCTAAAATTCAATGTTACAGTGCCATCGCTATTCATTGCGTATGTAACACCGCCACTTGAACTTGAAGAAGTTGTTGTAGTCGTTCCAACTTCATCAATTTGAATTAAGTTATTACAACCTGCAAGAAGAAGTGCAGCTGTAAATCCAAGAAAAGCTTTCAACACTTGTTTCATTTGCTTTCTCCTCTTAGCCAAAACTGGCAATTTTTTATAAAAATACACATTCCATGTATATTCCACAAAATTAATTCATTCAGAAATTTTCAAATCTTTTCGACCGTCAAATGCAACGCCCTTATATGTATTTTTCACTATAAACTCAACTTTTCCTGTTCCCAAAGCATCTTCTCCAAGCTCATTTGCGGGAATTGTAAACGAATAACTTCCGTCAGAATTCTTTTTCCACGAAGTGCCTTTAATTGCCACTCCCCCATCGCCTTTATACGAAAGTGTAAACTCAGGGTCGCCCAAATCAGAAGGAAGCGCAACTTCCAACAAATCCTCCGATTTATCCTCATAAGTTTTTATGATTTTATAAACGTGAGGTGTAATGGTTATAACATTAGCTTCAGATTTATTTAAGCTAGTTTCAGAAAAATTTAAGTTATCCAAATCGTAAGCTAAACGATAGCCACCCTCTAGCTCAATACTCATCACAATTATAGTGTCCCAGCCAATTTGGAACGCCCACGTTGTTTTTTCTGAATCGGTGTAACCCGTTTTTTTTGCGTAGGCTTCTAACAAATATTGCCCATAAGAAAGTTCTAGTCCATTTTTTAAAATGTCAGAAGTTTTTTTTATGCCATATTCTTTGGCAACAGAACTTTCATTTGTGCAAACAACAGTGTCATAATAGTGCAATAAGCTATTATACTTTTTAAGTGTATAGTATACATCTACATCGGTAACTGCAACAGATTGCAAAGTATAAGTTGGGGCTTCTAGGCGAATTGTGCGGTCTGCGTAAAAAAGCATTCCTGATTCCAAAACTTTTTCGCCCGAGCCGTCATTTTCGTAGGCAACAACGGGTGCTAAAGTGTAAGAGCCGTCAGCGGGGCGACCTTTGTCCTCTAAATATTCTATCAATCCCCATTCCGTAGAAAAACGGCAAGCAATAAGAGAAAGACTAAACAAAATACAAGCAATTTGAAGCAGACGAATTTTTCTCATATCAAAAACTCCATCCCGCTCCCACAGAAAGTTGCAAAGTTGGATAGGGAATTTTTAACAAAAGCGGAATATTAAAATCCGCCCCCAAATTAATGTTAAAATTATCCCCAAAACGCTTTGCAATTAGCGTGCCAGCCGAAATTTGCGGATACAAAAAGAAGTAACTTTCTGGCGAAAAGCCTGTACTATACGAATAAGTTGGAAGCATAAAAAGCATTGCGCCTCCACCCGCGTGAATTTGCACAGAAATATCCATTGGCAAATTCCATTTAAAAACATAAAATAAACTGAAATTAAAATGATTCGCGGTTAAAACGTAATCTTCCTCGGAAATTTCATCATCAACCAAATAATTCCAACTGATTTTTGCGCCAAGTCCATGAAAACCGCTCGGAAGCTCGGCAAACAAATAGTCAAAACGCACAAAAAGCCCCACTAACTGCCAAAAAGCCGTTGTTTGCATGTGCATTAAATACGGAATTCCGCCCTCTATCGGAAAAGCGTAATAGGGCGTGTAGCCAGCGTACAAGTTTAGCTCGGGGCGAATTACAACCATTTCTTTTTTTTCTTCCATGTGGGCGTGCCAGTTTTCGGCATTGTAAAAGGAGGAACTGTCCGTTGGGTTATCGTATTGTTTTTCGCCGTGGGATTTTTCTTCTTGCGGGGATTCGGAGTATTTTGCGCTTACACTTGCTTCTTTTTGGGAATCGGATTTTTGTTTTGCAGAAGCGTCCGCGCTTTTTGTAGACTCATTATTTGCGCTATTATATGGAAGATTTTTGCTATTTGTTGAGGAAGAAGTTGCATTTTGCACATTTGTGGATTCTGATTTTGACCCTTTTTTTGATTCCGATGATTCTACCGAAAAGTCATAAGAATCCCCACTTTCAGAATCGGAAGAAGAATTTGAATCTAAATCTAATGCGGAACTGTCGTTTTCTGTTTCCAAAACGAGTGGAACGGCAAAAACGGAAAGAGAATTTCCAAATGTAAACAAAAAAACACACACTTTCATCGCAATTCCGAAACGTTTTTTAATTCCGAGCTTTAATCTCTCCACCGTCATTTTTTGGCAACCCTGCCTACATACTTTTTATATTACACTCCACTCCACCTCTTCCATTATAGAATTTTTTCAATAAAATTAAAACTAAAAAGGTAAAATAATTGCAGTTAATTTGCAAAAATTTCACCCCCCCCCCCGTATAAAAAAGTAGACAGTCACTCATTTTTGCACAATTCCGAGCGCACCGCAAAGGATTCACAGATGTTTCACTGCGTTCAACATGACGGCAGAAAGGGAACACTGTGTTTTTCGCAAAAACTATTTCTTAAACAAAACTTAAAACGTACTACGCCCTTTAAAACTTCTGGCAAGTGTAAGGCGGTCGGCGTATTCTAGGTCGCCACCTACGGGAATTCCGCTTGCAAGTCGGGTAACAATGCACGGATTTCCTAACGCATTTTTTACATTTTGCAAAACGTGCTGAATGTAAAGCGCAGTTGTGTCGCCTTCTACAGTGGGATTTGTTGCTAAAATGACTTCCTGAATGTTCCCAGTAGAAACGCGGTCTACAAGAGCGGCAATTCTAAGCTGTTCAGGTCCAATTCCGTCTAATGGAGAAATAATGCCGCCTAACACGTGAAACAACCCATGAAACTCGTGCGAGGCTTCTATGCTAGAAACATCTTGCGGCTGTTCAACAACGCACAAAACGCTTTTATCGCGCAAGGAATCTGAGCAAATTGGGCAAGGGTCTTTTTCTGTCCAAGAACCGCAAACTGAGCAGGCGTGAATTTTCTTTTGCAAAGTGGCAATTTGTTCGGAAAAACGCGCCATAAAATGTGGGTCGGCAGAAAGAAGATTGTTTGCAATGCGAGCCGCGCTTTTTTTTCCGATTCCTGGCAAGCGGGCAAAACTTTCAATCAGCTCGTCAAGAGCATTCATCAGTTTAACCCTGGAAAATTCATTCCAGACATAAAAGGTCCAAGCTGCGCTTTTATTTCTTCTTGCATTCGAGTCATTGCGTCGTGGTGAGCCGCCTTAATTAAATCGCAAAGCATGGGAATGTCGCGGTTATCAACGCAAATCGGGTCAAGTTTTATGTCCAAAAGTTCAAATTTGCCGTTTAGGGTAACATTGACCATATTTCCGCCCGAAGAACCGACCGCGCGTAACTCGCTAAGTTGCTCTTGGGCTTTTTCTAGCTGTTCTTTTACGTTTCCTAAATTTTTCATCATTTCAAACGGATTCATTTTTCCTCCATTTTTTGCCTACAGAATTTCTCCCTTAAAAATGTCGCGCACAAGCGTAACTTGTTCGGGCAATTCCTGCGGAGCAAGTTTTTCTTTTTTTTCTTCATATTTAACCACAAAAGCTAGATTTTTTCCACAACATTTTGTAAGGGCGGCAGAAATGGCTTTTGCGTATTGACGCGCCTGAATCACTTCAAATTGCGAATCGACTGTGGCGGAAACTTCATTTTCAGAATATTTCCAATTTTTTGTTTTCTCAAGCACGCTAGAAATCATCGCGTCGCTTAAGCGAAACTCTGAAATAAGAGCCTCTTTTACTTTTTCTATATTTTCTATAGGAATTGGGTTTATACTTTGCTCAACTTTTTCTTCCTGTTTGTGAGAATTTTCTTCATTGCTTACAGAAAGTTCTTGAGTTTCCGTTTTCCCATTGCTAACACCGAGCGGTGCATTGTTTAAAGGCGGTTCTTCCCCTTCGGGAGCAGGGGCGTAGGTCTCTGGATTTTCCTGAGCAGAAAAACCGCCATTATAAAAAGGGGAATTTTCTTCCTTTTGAGTGGTGTTTTGCGTTCCCATTTGCGCAAGAGCAGAAAATTGCGGAAGCCCCGCAGTTTGCAAAGCGGCGCGAGGTGGGTGTACAACGTTTTGTCCCCCGCTTACTGAATTTGCACTTGTGTTAAACAAAGGACGCACGGAATCAAGTGCCTTTTTTACCTCAGAAGAAGAAACATATTCAGAAAGCCAGCACAATCGGCTTACGGCAAGCTCAAATTCGTATCGTGGACTCAAAGAATAACGCAAATCGCGGTAAAGTTGCATAAAAATGCTTAACGCCCGCTCAATTTGTGTAGACGACCATTTTTCAACAACTTCCGCCGAAAAACGTTCGGCACTTTGCCCCAAAAGCGATTCTTTTTTAACGCCATTTTTTATGAGCAAAATATTGCGCAAATAATCGGCGCAATTTGTAACAAGTTGTTCTATGCTAACACCATTTTGTAAATATTCGTCAAGTTGTAAAAGGGCTTCGGAACTTTTGCCCTGAACGCAAAGCGAAAAAAGCTCGTTTAAGCGGTCAATACCCACAAGTCCCAATTTGTCGTGAATTTTCTGATAAGTGATTTCGCCATCGCTAAAAGCGGCAACTTGGTCAAAAAGCGTGTAGCTGTCGCGCATACTGCCAGTTGCCTCGCGCGCTATCCAATACAAAGCTTCGTCTTCGGCTTTTATGCCGATTTCTTTTGCAGCGGCGGCAAGTTGGTCTTTGACTTTTTCTATTGGAACTAGGCGAAAATTAAATTGTTGGCAGCGGCTTTTTATTGTTGCGGGAACTTTTTGAAGCTCCGTAGTTGCAAAAATAAAGACAACGTAAGGTGGCGGCTCTTCTATCGTTTTTAAAAGCGCGTTAAAGGCACTTGTAGAAAGCATGTGAACTTCGTCGATTATGTATACCTTATACCTGTATCTTGTGGGCGGAAACAAAACTTCGTCTTTTATTTGCCGAACATCGTTTACGCTTGTGTTTGAAGCACCGTCAATTTCTATAACATCTAGGGAAGAACCCGCTGTAATTTCCTTGCAGGCTTCACATTCACCGCAGGGAGTGGCAGTTGGTCCATTTTTGCAGTTGAGGGCTTTTGCAAGGATTCGAGCGGATGAAGTTTTTCCGCAACCACGCGGTCCCGAAAAAAGATATGCGTGGGCAATTGTTCCCGATTGAATTGAATTTTTTAAGGTTGCAGCCACAAATTCCTGTCCGACAAGGTCGTTAAATGTTTGCGGACGGCGGCGCGTTGCAGTTACTTCATAAGCCATTTGAATAGAATACTCAAAAAATACCTCTTGGGCAAGCGGTGAAATTTAACTCAAAAATCGCGAGTTATATTTTTTAGCCAAGTGCCTTTTTTGTAATGGTGAATTATAAACGGCATTTTTTCAAATTCGTCCATGCGAATTACAAAGAAAACCCAAAGCGGCGAAAGTTTTAAAACAAGAAATGCAAATAGCGCAAGCGGAATTGAAACTCCCCACATAAAAATTGCGTCTGTGATTAAACCAAAACGCGCATCGCCCCCAGCCCTAAACAAACCGCAAATAAACACGGTGTTTACCGAAGCCCCAAAAATGTTTGCAGCCGTGATAAACATCATCACAGATAAATAATCCATTGCCTGTGGTGTTAAACGGACAAAATGCGGGACAATCGGTTGCATTGCGCAAATCACCAGTGCAGAAATCAGCCCCGCAACTGTTGTGCTTTTCCAAAGCCGCGCAGAATCAGTTTTAGCCTGTGCCATATTTCCTGCACCCATTTCTTTTCCCAAAAGAATCGCACCGCCGTATGCCATTCCAAAGCACAAAACCGAAGCTAATTGCAAAACCGTTCCCACAATAGAATTTGCCGCAACAATGTCAGAGCCCAAATGCCCAAAAATCACCGAATACATTGCCGAAGCCGCGCCCCAAACAAATTCATTTCCAATTGCAGGAAGCGAATAATGCAAAAAATCACGGAGCAAAACGGCATTCTTTCTAAAAAAAATTTTTGGCGAAAAATGAATTTCTTTGATTCTGGAAGAAATTATACAGCAAACAAAAAATTCTGTTACGCGCGAAATCAAAGTTGCAATGGCAACGCCTCTAATGCCGAGTTTTGGGAAGCTGAAAAATCCAAAAATAAAAGTCGCATTCAAAAACACATTCATCAAAAGTGTTACAAACGTAATTGCCGTTACCGTTTTTACCCGTTCTATGCTTTTAAAAACCGCATGGAACACTTGCGAAAACGACATAAATATGTAGGAGATTCCTACAATTCTTAGGTAACTAGCACCTTCAGTTATCAAGCTGATTTCGTTGGTAAAAATCCGCATTAAAAAATTCGGAAAAAAACAGGCGGCAATCGTAAACGCAAAACCCACCGCGCTTGAAAGTCTAAAAGCGATTCCCGTGAGTGTTTCTATTGACGCGCAATCTTTTTTGCCCCAATATTGCGCCGTCAACATTGCAAGCCCCGAACCTAATCCGATAAAAAACATTGTCAACAAAAATTGCACCTGTCCCGCCAACGAAGAAGCCGCTAATGCAGTTTGCCCAACGTAATTTAGCATAAGAACGTCCACCGCGCTAACAGAAGCGTTAATCAAATTTTGTAGCGCAATCGGACCGACTAAAATGAACAGTGATTTGTAAAATGTCTTTGCAGAAGAAATCGAGGCTTGACCTTTCATTTTGCCATTTTCAAAAAAAATCCCTGCTTTGTCAATAGTGGGCAAATTTTCGCTTTTTGCGTGTCAGCGGTTGCTACTCCATTGCCCGCTCTCGCACTTTGTTTGCGGGACAATGCACTTGTTTTGCAAACAGTGCCACGACATTAGCAAACAAACGCGCAATCTTTGCAAATAAAAGCTCGTGAAAATTTAATTTTTTCATAAAAACTACTTGACAAAGTTAAACGGGGGGGGGGTATAATTCT
>CALCEK010000278.1 GCA_937900125.1 uncultured Treponema sp.
GCTACGAGTATTGTAAGACTCAAGGAGGATTGGTGGCAGACAATAAGGGAATGCGCGTAAATGAACAAATTCGCGTTCGAGAAATCAGACTCATTGATGATGAAGGTAATCAAAAAGGAATTGTTCCTACACTAGAAGCCCTCAGAATGGCAAAGGAGCGAGAACTCGACCTTGTTGAAGTTTCGCCGAATGCAAATCCGCCAGTCTGCAAAATACTGGATTTTGGAAAATATCGGTTTGAACAGGAGAAAAAACTCCGTGACTCCAAGAAAAACCAAAAGGTATTAAAGCTCAAGGAAATTCGAATGCAGCCTAAAATCGGCTCAGGCGACCTTGACACAAAAGCCAAGCATGTTCAGGAATTTTTAAATGACGGAGATAAGGTAAAAGTAACAATTCGCTTTCGTGGGCGAGAACTTGCTCATACCGAACTCGGTTTTGATGTCCTGAAAGAAGTTGAAAAACGACTTGAAGAAGGTTCGTATGTTATTGAAAAACCTGCCGCAATGGACGGAAGATTTATGTCAATGACATTGAGTTCTAAAGTCAAAAAACAGTAGGGGTAACATTATGCCTAAAATGAAAACAAAAAAAGCGGCTGCAAAACGCTTTTCACTTACAGGAACAGGAAAAGTCAAATATAAGAAGATGAATCTTCGCCATATTTTGACAAAAAGGTCTCCAAAACGCAAAATGAATTTGCGCCATGCAGGGATTCTTTCAGAAGATAGCGCACCAAAAGTACGCAAACAGTTATTGCCTTACGGTTGATTTTAAGCAATAACAAGTGAGGAGTAAAAGATGTCCAGAGCGATAGACGGTACAAAAAGAAAAAATCGCCGCGCAAAAATCTTAAAATTAGCAAAGGGTTTTTATGGCGACCGCAAATCAAATTACAAAGCAGCAAAAGATGCTGTTACTAAAGCATTAGACCACGCATATTCAGGACGCAAACTAAAGAAGCGTGATTATCGTGCATTGTGGATTGCTCGTATTAATGCGGCAGTTCGCGACCAAGGACTTTCATATAGCCGATTTATGAACGGTCTTTCTAAAGCCAATGTTACAATTAACCGCAAGGCATTGAGCAATATGGCTATTGAAGACCCAGTAGCATTTAAAGCTGTTGTGGATGTTGCAAAAAAAGCCTTAGAGGCATAAGGACGAGTAAAGAATGATTTCCCTTGACCAAGTTTTGTTGTTGCAGAAAAAAGTTGAAACTGCTGTGGAAAAAATTAAGGCACTTTCTACTGAAAATACACAGCTCAAGTCAGACAACGATGCTTTGCGTAGAACATGCGCAGAGCTCACAAAAGCGGTGTCCGATAAGTCGGAGTTAGTTTCTTCTATGGAATCTGAGCAAGACAAAATCGAGGAGACCATTCTTAGCACCTTAAATCAACTAGATGCCGTTGAAAACGCTTTGTTAGCAGCGACATCTAGTCAAGTTGAATCAGAGGAAAATTCCACTTTAGATTCTTCTGAAAACAATCAAGAAGATATTTCACAAGACGCAGTAACAAGTTCAGAAGAAAATCAAGAAGTTTTCCCTGTGCAAGAGCAAACAGAAAATCAAGAAGGAACAGAGGGTTCGCAAGTTCCTGTTGAACAAATACAGGAAGGCTTCCAAGAAAATTTCCAGGGGAATTCCCAAGAAGTTGTTCAAGAAAATGTTCAAAATCAGGAAAACCAAGAGCAATCTGTAGAACAAAACAATAGTTTTGAAGGACAATTTGACATTTTCTAATGGGAAAGTTGCACATTGACCTTTTGGGAACATCCTTTTCTGTGCAGGCAAAAGAAGATGATTTGTATCTTGAAAAATTGCTTGCTTATTATGAGGAAATAACTTCTACAATACAAAAATCTAGTGGTATGGCAGAGCCACTAAAAATTAGCATACTTGCGGGAATTGCGCTTGTTGATGAATTATACAAATCAAAAACGCAAACTGTCACCGATGGAATTGAAGCTGAACACTCCGATAGCATTGCAGAAAAGCTTACAATGCAAATGATTGAAAAAATCGATGAGGTTTTATGACCATTTGGGTGGATGCCGATTCTTGTCCCGCGCAGGCAAAAGATACAATTCTTAAAATAGCCTTAAAAAATCAAATCAATGTAAATTATGTTGCAAACCGCCCTATTCCTTTTTCTAT
>CALCEK010000279.1 GCA_937900125.1 uncultured Treponema sp.
GTTCTTGAAATTGCTCCAGAAATTACATTTATCATAATTGACAGATTGTTTGGCGGTTCGGGCGACACTGGCGGAAAGGTGAATCGTGATTTAACCGATATAGAACAATCTGTAATGGAAGGAATTATTGTTCGCATTCTGGCAAATATGCGCGAAGCTTGGACACAAGTAATTGACTTGCGACCTCGTTTGCAGCAAATAGAAACAAATCCCCAATTTGCTCAAATCGTTCCACCAAGTGAAATGGTTATTCTTGTTACACTTGAAATCAAAATTGGCGAAGAAGCAGGAATGATGAACATTTGTATTCCGTACATCACCATTGAACCAATAGTTTCAAAATTGTCATCACAATTCTGGTTTAGTTCCGTACGACGTTCTTCCACAACGCAGTATTTGGGAACTTTAAAAGAAAAGTTGTCTGATGTTGAAATGGAAATTGTTGCAGAAATTGGTTCGTTGAATGTACCGATAAAAGATGTTTTAAATCTCCATGTAGGCGACACCATTCGCTTGCAGGATACAAAAATAACAGACCCGCTTACACTTGGCGTTGGAAATGTCAAGAAATTCTATTGTCAACCTGGTGTTATCGGAAAAAAGATGGCAGTTCAGATTATTGGCAAAATAGAAGAAACGGAAAATGAAGAATTTGAAGAATTGACTGCTGAAGGAGAAGAATCTATATGAGTGAAGGTGCAATTTCCCAAGAAGAAATCGATGCGTTACTGTCTGGCGTAGACAGTGGAGGACTAAGTTCCGTAGGTTCCTCATCTGGAGGTGATTCTCATCTTGATGTTGAAACGCTAAAAAAATTTGCTACTGGGCTAAAAGACAAAGTTGCTTCAAACATTGGAACAATGACTGGTGTTGAAGTTACCGCTGACGCTCCAACGGTAGAAACGTTAAACCGCGACCAATTATTTGCAAAAGTTCCAGAAATGGTCGTTGCTGTTATGGCGGATTTTACCACGGGTCTAAGTGGCGACCACTTGTTTATCTTAGCTCCAGAATTTGCGCAAAAAATCGTAAGTCTTGTCACAAAAGAAGAAGGCTCTGAACTTGACGAAATGGCTCTATCTGTTGTAACAGAAATGGTTTCAACGGTTTCAGGTGCAGAAATTACAGATTTAAGTGGCGGTGGAAAGCTTCCAGGACTTGCAACTAATACGCCAGAGGCAGTTCATCAGCCAAAAGCGGTAATTAGACTTCCACAAGGAAATTTTGCATTATTCTCTTATCCGCTTACAATAGAGGGAACTTCTTACACTCTGTGGGAAGCGATAAGCAATCCTGTTGCAGAAGGAATTATAAAATCTTTAGGTGGTGGAGCAAAACCAGCTCCTGCGCCAAGCCCAGCACCTAGTGCAGATGCAAGCGCAATGGGAATGGGCGGAATGCCTAACCAAGCGCAATATGCACAGCCAATGATGGGAATGTCGCAGCCGATGGGTATGCCACAACAAATGGGCGGAATGCAAATGGGAATGGTTCCAAATCAAATGATGCAAGGAGGCATGGGAATGCAGCCAATGATGAATACGCCGAACGTGCAGTCTTTGCAGTTCCCTAATTTACAGCCTGGTGGCGGAATGACGGAGCAGGGCAATATTAGCTTGATTATGGATGTCTTTATGGAAATGACGGTCGAATTAGGTCGTACCAAAAAGACTATCAAAGACATTCTTGGAATGGGAGAAGGCACCATTATTGAGCTTGATAAACTTGCTGGTGAACCAGTAGATATTTTAGTAAACCATAAACCTATTGCAAAAGGTGAAGTTGTTGTCATTGATGAAAACTTCGGTGTTCGCGTTACAGAGATTCTTCCTGCACTTGAACACGTTACAAGCCAAATGTAAAACGGATATGATTTATGGGTGGGGGATTTTACGTTTAATATAAAGAAAGTATTTTTTTGTGCAAGTGTATTTTGCATTTTTACATTTGCACCTATTTTCTCACAAGAATCCGATTCTCAAGTTGTTGCAGAATCGGACTTTTCTGATTCTGAAGAACAAAACTTTCAAGATGAAAGCCAAATCATTTTGGGAAGCCAAAGTCAAAATCAGCAAATAAATCGCTCAAATACAACTAGAGAAAGCACAGCGTGGGTTTTTGCGCGAATGTTGATTGTTTTGGCTATAGTTTTGGCAATTATTTACCTTTTGACGCGCCTTTTAAAACGAAATATCGCGCCTGGTGCTGAAAATGACCCATTTTTGCGCAAAGTTTCTTCCATTACATTGTCGCCAGGAAAAACCGCACAAATTGTTACTTTAATTGATAAAGCCTACCTTGTTGGAGTTTCAGACAATGGTGTTTCGCTTTTAGCTGAAATAACTGATAAAGAACTTATTGACGCAATGAATTTGTATGCAGACAAACAAGGAAATTCTCCCCGCCCAAAAAATTTCGCTGAAATTTTGGAGCTTTTTATGCCCACATCAAACTCAGCAAAAAGAAAAAATGCTTCAGTAAACAAAAATATTTTTTCTGATGGGGCAAACGAAGAAATAATTGAATCGCTAAAACGGCAAAGTGAGCGTCTACACGAGGGGGATGCAGAATGAAAAGCCGTACAAAAGCCCTTGTTTGCATATTTTTGTTCACATTTGTTCCAGTTCTCGCATTTTCGCAAAGTTCAAATTTTCCCGAAGGTTCAACGCGCGGAAATACAGAAATGTCAGAAGGAAGCACTGGAATCATTTTTCCAAATATAACTTTTAGCGCAACAGCACCACAGACGGGCGAAGAAGTTGCATTTAGTGTTCAACTTTTACTTTTACTTTCACTTTTGACCCTTGCGCCAAGTTTAATTTTGCTTGTTACTTGTTTTTTGCGCTTTTCAATCGTTTTGGATTTTATAAAACGAGCATTGTCCCTTCAGCAAGTGCCTCCAACCGCAGTTTTAAACGGAATCGCGCTTTTTATGACACTTTTTTGTATGTGGCCAACTTTTGAAACTGTTTACAATAACGCTTTTAAGCCACTTTCAGATGGAGAAATCGGGCTTGAACGCGCGTATGAAGAAGCAGAAAAACCTATACGTTTGTTTATGTATCGTCAAATGGACGGAGATGATTCTTACATAAGAACATTTATGGAAATGGCTCGCCTAAATCGTCCAAACACGCTTGCAGATGTTCCAACATACATTTTAATTCCCGCATACATTTTGCATGAATTAACGGTTGCCTTTAAAATTGGGGTTTTGCTTTACATTCCATTTATAGTTATAGATATGGTTGTAGCAAGCATACTTATGAGTATGGGTATGATGATGCTTCCGCCAGTGCAAATTTCTATGCCGTTTAAGCTTATGCTTTTTGTTTTAGTTGACGGCTGGGGGCTTCTTACTCAGCAACTATTTTTGAGTGTTTTGTAAAAGTTCTAACGGGAGGGGTAAAATATGGAACTTGTTGACCTTGTATTTTTAATGCAAGAGGGAATTCGGATTGTTTTTCAGATATGCGCTCCTGTTTTGGGAGCTGCGTTGATAATTGGTCTGATTGTTGCTATTTTTCAGGCAACAACGTCAATTCAGGAACAAACTTTAACCTTTTTGCCAAAACTTTTTACAATTCTGTTAATGCTTATGTTGCTTGGTTCTGGAATGTTTACGGTAATGCGCGAATACGCTATGCGCCTTTTCCAAATGATTTCACAAATTGCGTAATAAATGTTAGACAAAATCGTTTATAGCGCACCAGTTTTTGTTTTGGTGTTTGCGCGATGTATTGCATTGATTATGACGCTTCCTCTTTTTTCTGCCCGCTCGATTTCCCGAATGGCAAAAATCGCGTTGGGACTTTATATGGCGTATTTTATTTTTCCGCAAGTATCATTAGCACAAGGAACTTTTTCTTCCTATGCGCCGTTTATCACAAAAGAAGGAAATTTCAATGTTGATTTTTTGTTTCTTGTTGCAGGAGAAGCAATAATCGGCATAATTATAGGGCTTTTTATACAAATAATTTTTGCCGCCTTTAGCACAGCGGGACAATTTTTTGCTTTTCAGATGGGATTAAGCGCAAGCGAAGTTTACGACGCAATGAGCCAAGTTGAAAATCCTCTTATGGGGCAATATTTTAATCTGATTGCAATGTTGATTTTTTTACAAAATGCTTGGTTTCAGCGAATTTTTGTTGGAGCTTTAAGTTCTAGTTTTCAAGCCATAAACGCTTTTGCCATTGTTGAACACTCAGACGCTTTGCTTTCTTTTATGCTGTCTTCGCTAAGTCTACTTTTTAAGGATTCTTTGGTGATTGCGCTTCCACTTATGGGAACACTTTTTTTAATAAACGTTACAATGGGAATTTTGGGAAAAGCAGCACCGCAAATGAATTTGCTTTCTGAAGGATTTCCGATTCTTATTCTTACCGCTTTTTTCCTCATAACTATTCTTATGCCACAATTGTGTGATTTTTTTGTTGACAGTTTTGCACAAGGCTTTAAACAAATTGAACGCCTTCTTACAGAATTAAGCGGAGGAGGAATCTAATGGCAGCATTGGATTTACAATGGTTTAGTGCAGAAGATGAAGGGAAAACCGAAGAACCTTCAGAAACAAAACTCCGTAAAGCACGCGAAGAAGAAGGCAGACTTCCAAAAAGTCAAGAATTAAACAGTACGCTTGTTTTTTTGTTTTGTGCACTACTTTTAATCGCACTTTCTCCTTGGATTGAACACAAAATAGAAGAAATGATGATTTTTTATTTTCAAAACGCAACACAAAGTCAAATTGACGACAGAAAATTTGCATACGCATTTATTCGATACCTTACACTCATTGTTCTTCCATTTGTTTCAGTTGGGGCTATTGCTGGAATTGTTGGAAACATTGTTCAAAACAAGGGATTTTTGTACGCACCTAAAATAATTCAGCCAAAATTCAACAAAATTGTTCCTCATTTTGGGCAATATTTTAAACGCACAATTTTTTCGCGCGAAGGACTTTTGAACATCGCAAAATCAATAATAAAAGTTGTCATTATTGCCATTGTCGCTTTTGTTTTAATCAGAAGTAACTTGGAAACGCTTTTAGAAATGCTCCACACAGGTGGGGCGGCGTTGGCTATGCGCGGAATTGGACGAATTGTTGCTCAACTTTTAATAATTTCTTCTATTATATTGCTATTTTTTGGCGTTTTAGATTACTTTCTGATTCAAAAACCGCAATTTATGGAAAGTATGAAAATGACAAAGCAAGAGGT
>CALCEK010000280.1 GCA_937900125.1 uncultured Treponema sp.
CCTTTTTTTGAGTAGGGAACGCTATTTTTTTCAAGATGACTTCCAAAGGCAACATAAAATTCTTCGCCCACAATAGGATTTATTCCATTTACATGACAAAGATGCTCAAAGTTTAGCGCACCAAACATATTGCCGTGGTCTGTGAGTGCCAGCGCGGGCATATTTAGGGATTTTGCCTTTGCTACAAGCGCGTCAATCGTTGCGCAACTATCTAACAGTGAGTAATCGGAATGTACGTGAAGATGTACAAAATTACTTTTTGGAGTTCCTTCTGGTGCATCTGGGAAAACATGGTAATCAGCCATTAAAACCTCTTCTTTTTTGGAAAACTAAAGGGAACCTCTAAAACTTGCAATTTTTTAAGATTCTCTTTTATAATATCGGCTTTTTATGCAAAGTGCAAATGCAAAACTTGACAAAAGACCTTGTAAAACTCAAAATATATTTATGGAAGAAAATACGTCTTTAGAAGAAAAAAATGAAAACTTAAAATCAACTGAAAATGAAAATCAGATTGAAACATTGAAACAAACTGAAAATGAAGATTCGCAAATTGAAGAGCCAAAACTTGAATCTGATTCTCAGGAACAAAAAAATGAAAATCCGCAAAACAAAAAGAAAATTAGCAAAAAAAAGAATCCTTTTTTAAGGTTTCTTAAAGTTTTGCTGATAATTATTTTAATTTTAATCGCCATAATTGCCTCTTGGACAGCATTTTCTGCATTTAACAGAAAAAAATCTATTTCTTATGTGCCACGCGGATATTCTTTATATGTACACATGGATTCTGTTTGGAAAGCCCTAGAGCCTATGATTGACTTGCGAGCCGCAGACCTTTTGCTTTCTTCCCCTGATTTTGCACAGTTGCGCCCAGTTTTTATGAATCTTAGGACTTCGCCTTTACGCGATTCTAAACTTTTTGCCTTTGCGGCTTCTCGTGCGCTTGATGCGGGACTTTACACACAAAATAATACTACTGATTTTGCAGTCGTTGTGGATATGGGAATTCTTTCTGCACTTACGCGACTTTTGCCTACTATTCTTCCAAAAGTACCGCTTCCAGGACTTTCTTATGTTCAAAGCGGTGAACTTTCGTATTTTAAGTATAATGCGGGAAGTCAAACAATATATGCTTCCCCGTACAAAAATCTTTTGATTGCAAGTTCTACACTTGACCTTTTAGAGCAATCCCTAAAAGCAGATAATGCTTCTTACTATACAAAAGAAGAGCTTTCTTTGCTTACAGAGCGCGACGGTCAGCCAATTCGCTTGATTGTTAACGCAAAAGAACTTTCAACTTTTGTTGCGGGTAGCGATGAATTTGTTTCTTCACTTTTTGATTTATTTTCGTCCGACACACTAGGGGCGGTTTCATTCGGAATTACAGATTCTGATATAAATGTTACAGCTCGACTTTCCTTAAAAAATCCTGAAAATGATTCTCTTTCGGAGTTGATAAAAAAAGATTCTTCAATGCCAGCTTTGCTTTCAAAGCTAAGTTCGCAAGTTCAATATTATACAATTATCAATGCGGGAAATTTAAATGAGCTAAAAAACGCGCTTTTTCCGCTTTTGCCAAAAGATTTAAATGCTGAAGATTTGTATGCTCGCGGTGAAACTTTAAGCCGCTCAATTTTTAATCTTACGCTTGACGATTTGCTTTATTCTTGGACGGGGCAGGAGTTTTCCGTTTTTGGTGTTGAAGGTTATGAAAACCCAGTGTTAGCAATAAAAGTTTCGGACGAAAAACAAAGACAAAAAATATTTGACAAAGTTCTTTCTTCTATTATATTAACTGATGATTCAAGTTTGATTGTGGACGGAATGAGAATCCCGCGCATAATGATTCCGCTCTTTTTTCAAAACATTTTAAGTGTATTTAAAGTTTCTGTTCCCGCTCCGTATTACATTGTTGACGATGGTTTTATCTATTTTTCAGAATCTGCGGAAGTTCTTTCTTCAATTCACAGTGCAACTCAGGCAGGAAAACGCCTTTCTAAAAACGAAAATTGGAAAGAGGTTTCTGCTTTGCAACAACAAGTTTTTACGACAGGACTTTTTTACGATTTGGAAAACAGTATTCCGTTCTTTTTGCGAGAAAATAATACTATAACTCAAATTTTACAACTTTATAGCATTGGACGCCTTGATGTACGCTTAAAAAAAGGCGAGCTTACGATGCAACTTCAAGCGAGTGCGCATAGAAACGGAGACGCACGGTCTGTTCCTGGATTCCCGATTGAATTAACTGGAAAAACTTCTGAAGCCTTATACGCAAGTTCTGACAAAAAGCGACTTTTTTGGCTAGAGGATAGTCGATTTGTTTGTGCATTGAACTTAGATTCTATGGAAAAACTTCGTTTTGAACTTCCTTCTTCTGGAACAATCGCACTTTCCGATTCTGAAGGCGCAAAAACTGGCGAGTTGTGGGCGGTTACAAACGATGGAGCTATTTACTTGTTTAACAACAATTTAGAATTGGTTTCCTCTCAATTTCCTTTGCTAATTGGCGAAAAACCAACTGCCCAAGCCGCTGTTTGCAACGGAACACTTTACATTCCTGTTTCTAGCGGGCTGCATTTAGTTTCGTCAAATGGCGACAATTCTGCAATAAATTTATCACTTTCAGGTTCAATTAAGAGTTCGCCCTCTGTTTTTAAAGATTTTGTTGCCATTTATGACAAAAGTTTTGCGGGAAAAATATTTGTTCTCCAAAACAAAAACATTTTAAATGCCTCCACTCCGTATTCTGTTCCAGGAATCGCATTCGGAAGTCCTGCATTCCTAGAAGTCGGAAAAAAGAATTACATTGCATTTATAACACAAGCGGGAAATTTGTTTGTTTGGGAAAATGGAGAGCTTGTAAGCGGTTTCCCCATCAAAATTGACGGCATTTTTTATACAAACCTCGTTTCTGCTGGCACACACCTTTTTGCGCTTTCAGAAAAAGCCGAATTATTCAGAATCAGCATAAATGGCGAGGTTACAAAAGTTGCAATCCCTTATGCAAGTGCGCGTGAAGGTTATATTTCAGTTTTTTCTCCCGATTCCAATGGAGTTGAGCAAATTTTTGTTTGTGCGGACGGAAATATTCTTTACGGATTTAACGAAAATCTTGAAATTTTACAAGGATTCCCAATTGCTGGCTGGGGAATTCCTGCTTTTGCAGACGTAAATGGCGATAAGGCAGCCGACTGTTTTGCACTTACGATAGATCAAAAATTAAACGCATGGAATTTGAGGTGATTTATGAAAAAATATGCTGATTTAAGATTATTTTATGTATTTTGTGCAATTTTTTTGTTTGCATTTTTTTCTTGTGCGTCAACAAATAAGGGCGACCGCTTTGTTTACACAAGTGAAAGTGAAAATCCAGATATACGCTATTTGCAAGAATCTATTGCGTATTTAGATGCGGCACGTCTTTTTGGAAGCCGAGTAGAATTAGAAAATAGAGAAATTTCTACAAGTTCAGTTATTTCTAAAATTGAAAATCTGCTTTCTTCTAGTACAATCAATCAGTCCGAAAATGCGCGTCTGCTTGCTCTTGAAGGAATGGCACTCTTAATGGAAGATAAAAAATCTCGCGCAAAAGATTGTTATGAAAAAGCCTTACATTTGTATCGGGGGGATGGACAAAATGCTGTTTTGGGGTACAGACTCGGTTTAATTGAAAATCTTGCCGATAAAAATTCCATTGTAGATAGTGCAGATAAGCCTTTGTTGCTCCTTGAACAAGCAATTTCTTTTTATGAAAAAGGTCAATATCTTCAAGCTGTAGCCCAATTTGATACTTCTTTTATTTCGCTTGATTCATATTATAGAGAAGCCTATACACCTGTTCGGGATAGAGCATGGGAAATGCGCAGTTTGCCAGAAGTTGTTTCTGCAAGTGAGGATAAAGATAAAGCTGAAAATTTGCTTAAAAAAACAGATATTGATATTGGAACAATGCTTTTGCTCACCCAAGAATTTTCTAATCATTTGTATAGTGTAACAGGCGGTAAAAAGCTTTCAGAAAGTGATTTATTTAAGCGAGTTTTAGCGTCTGGAAAACTTTCTCCTATTTCTGACGCGGAAGAAAAAAATCTTGAAAAAGAAACTCAAGCACTCCGCATTTTATGCGCTAGATTTTTGTGGAATTTGTTTACGCAAAATGATAAATCACTTGATTTTACAAAATACTCAACACTTTACAAGGGGTATAATATGGAAAGCCCTGTTAGTGATGTGGAAGTTTCTTCGCCAGATTTTGATGCGGTGCTAGGTTGTGTGGAAAATGAAATTATGACTCTTCCCGACGGAGAACATTTTTTCCCAGAAAAAACAGTTTCCGCTTTGGAATTTTCAAAGTGGCTTTCATCAGTGGAATAGCGCAACTAGAAGCCTTAAAAATCGATGTTTTCGCTGAAACTCTTGCTATAACGCTTAGGCAACGCCTAGCAACGCCTAGCAACGCTTGTAATACTTAATTTTGTCTGTTGTCCCTTGTTTTTTGTGAATAGCGGTTTTTTAATTGACCATTCAAGAAAACTGTGAAATAATAGGGTCGGAAATGTCATAGATGGCAAATTACGGAATACTTAAATTAAACTTAAAGTATTTTCCGTAACTTTTAATTTAAATTTTTGGAGTTATTATGGGTGCTTTGATTGTTGGTTTTGTTTTAATCGCATTTTGTGTTTTTGCTTGCCTTCCGTCTGGAGTGGGGCTTGCTTGGGGAACATACGTTCTTGATTTTTTACGTGGGTGCGCTCCTGTACTTTCTGCATTTGTCGGGTTAGTCGCAGTTTTTATCGGTTTTGCCGATTTAAAAGATAAAAAAGAAGCTAAAAAAGAAGAACTTGCTGCAAAAGAAGCGGAAGAAGCAATAAATAAAAAGTCAAGTGCGGAATAAACTATTGACGTGCTATGCTCTTTTGTGCTAAATTATATTACCCCGTATACAATTATGAACAACGCTTCATTGTTCATAAACATTCGTAAGTTAGATGCAAAACTTAGAATGTAAAGTTTTATGAGTAGGTATTTTATAATGAAAACAATTTTTGCCAAAAAAAATGAAGTTCAGCACGAGTGGTATCTTATTGATGCTTCGGGCAAAACTCTTGGTCGCGTTGCGGCAAAAGCTGCAAGTGTCTTACGCGGAAAGCACAAGCCTTCTTACACACCGAATTCTTTGTGTGGAGATTGCGTGGTAATTATCAATGCAGACAAAATTCAAGTGACAGGTAATAAAGCTGATGATAAACTTTATCGCCATTACACAGGTTTTGTTGGCGGTCTAAAGTCTTATTCGTTTAACGAGTTGATTAAACGCCATCCAGAAGACCCATTGCGCAGAACAATCGCTGGAATGATTCCGCATAATCGTCTTGGTCGCCAAATGCTTGGTAACTTAAAAGTGTATGCTGGCAGTGAGCATCCTCATGTAGCTCAAAATCCAAAACCGCTTGAAGTGTAATAGGAGTCTATCGTGGTTAAGAATATTGCAATTGGTACTGGAAGAAGAAAAACAGCTGTTGCTCGCGTATTTTTACGTGATGGAACTGGAAAAGTGGTTGTCAACGGAAAAGATATAAAAGAGTATTTTTCCACTGACGAACAGGTTAAGACTGTGTTTCGTCCTTTGTTGGTTACTTCAAATCAGAATAAATTTGATATTTTAATCAATGTGAATGGCGGTGGCTTGAATGGACAGGCAGCTGCGTGTTTACATGGACTTTCTCGCGCTTTAACTCAGGTTGACCCAAATTGTCGCGCTGCATTAAAAGCAAATGGCTATTTAACTCGCGATTCTCGTATGGTAGAACGCAAAAAGTATGGTCAGCGTGGTGCACGTAGAAGATTCCAGTTCAGCAAACGCTAAATTTTTCTTTTTCGGATGATAATTCGAGGAGTAAAGCAGATTTCGGACGGTGTGATGGAAATTACACCAGATTCGGGGTCTGCATTTTTTTTGCGCATTCAATATCTTTCAAAAGTTGCGCCAGATAAATTGGTTGCGGTGCGCAATGGGCTTGGAGAAAACGATTCTCTTTTTGCAGAGGAACTTTCGCTTGCGCCTAATGAGCCTGGTGTTTTTACGGAAGAAGAGTGGGCAGATATTCTTTTTGCCTCCCTATCGTATTCTGTAGAGTGTGTTGCTATGACCTATCTTGCTCGCGCAGAACATAGCAGATTTTTGCTTTCACAAAAATTGGCACACAAACAACTTCCTTCTGAACCTTGCAAAGTCGCCCTTGATTTTTTGGAGGATTCTGGTGCACTTTCTGACCTTAGATTTGCAACGGCTTGGTTACGAAGTAGGGCAATTTCTCACGCAGAAGGAAAAAAACGCCTAGAAGTAGAACTTTACAAGCGCGGTGTAAGCCGTGAAAATGCAAAAATCGCATTGGACGACTTTTTTTCATTTTGTGATGAAGATGAAAGTTGTGTTCGCGCTTACAAAAAATTGTATCGCAAAGGAATCCGCGAAGAAAAAAAAATGCGTTCTTCCCTTTTAACATTAGGTTTTTCTTCAAAAAGAATAGAACGCATTTTTAAAGAAATTCAAAATGGTGAATCGTAATAGTATGCAGGAAATGGAGTTTTTGGGGTAAGCGCATTTTCCAAAATTTCAGGAAGTCCACTGTTAGATTCAGATTTTTTTAAGGCTTTAGAAAGTCCCCAAAGATAGCTATAAATTGATTCAGTGCGTTCATAAGAAAAATCTACAATTTGATAATTGTTAAAGTCAAAAAATTTTCTATCGATAAGTTCAACCATTTCTTCCCATGTTCCGATTCCGTCAATTAAACCATTTTCTTTTGCTTGTTTTGCAGTATAAATTCTGCCGTCAGCTAAATCGTAAACTTTTTCAAGTGACAACCCTCGTTCTTTTGAAACGATTCCTGTAAATTGTTCGTAACATTCATCTGAAATGGATTGCATAATCTCTTTTTGCTCTTCAGTAAATGGCTCGGTGTAACTTCCCATCGTTTTGTTTTTTCCAGTGTGAATTGTTGTGGATTTTACACCATATTTTTCCATCAGCTCCGTTAAATCCAAAAATTGACCAGAAATTACGCCAATACTTCCCGTAAGAGTATTGCGGTTTGCCATTATGTATTCAGAAGGACAGGCAATGTAATAACCTCCACTTGCGGCAAGTGAACCCATATAAGTGTATAGTCCTTTTCCAGAATCTCTGTAATCCACAAGCGCAAGGTAAACTTCATCGGCTTGGTACACTGCGCCACCAGGAGAATCAATAAAAAGGATTATTGCAACATTATCTTCGTCCTCTTTTAAATCAGAAATCGTTTCTAAAAGCCATTCTTGATTGTAGGTTGCATTTGCATCTTCAATTGTTCCGCGAATAAAAATGCGTGCAATGTAAGATTCCCCAACAGGAATTTGCGGTGAAGAATTGTCTTTTTTAGACCGCGAAAGCCGTTTTATTATGCTTGGGGACGAATTTGTGCTTTTAAAATGAGCTTTGGGGGCTGATTTTGTTTTTTGCGAAAACACAGAAACGCTTTGAAAAATTGCTAACACTATTGCAACAACGGCTACAATTATTAAAATGACCAAACCGCTGTTGTGTTTTTTATTTGAATCGTTATTTTCCATATTTATTCTCCAGTAGAATTTTGATTTTGCTCCGATTCTGGCGGAGGTAAAATTATCACATCTGGAGAAGAATTTTCTTCCTTTTCAGATGCAGAATGCGTTGTTTGTTCAAAATCATTTTGCATAGTTTCGCTTTGATTTTGAGTTTTAGAAGAAGTCCAAAAAACAAAATCGTCGTCTTTTTTGTTTTCTTCGGGATTTTGGGAAGAAAGCCCTAAATCTTCAAGCGTTATACTCCCCGTCCGTATCGCTCGTTCTAGCAATTTATGGTAAGCATTTGTAAAAGAAATTTCGCGGTAGGGCATAATCCACAATTGTAAAATTCCAAAAGTAAAGAGCGAAAGAATGTCCCAGCCGATAAAACTTAAACGCATTATAAAAAGGTCGCCTTTATAGCCATTTGTAATCGTTTTGCTGATTTGAGTCGCTTTTCTAACACCGATTTTAGGATATTCGGCAAGCAAAAAGAGCGTTTGCGAATAGGCAATCGATTTTACAATTCCAGGAATATAAAAAAGCAACGCCCACAAAAATGTCCAAATTGTAGTCCACAGTTTGCCTAAAACGCCTAAATGCCATTTTGTAAAGCCATCAAGAAAAGTTTGAAAATTCAAGTTTTCTTTTGTGAGGGAATATTTTATGCACAAACTAGTGTACGCAATAGAAAGCGTTCCATTTATAAAAATGAGTGCAAGGTAAAAAAAGGCGTTGAAAACTGGCGAAGAATTTTCTGCAAAAGTTACGCTACGCGAAAAACCTCCAAATCCGTCTTGAAAATTCAGCGCAAGGTTGTAATTTTTCAAAAATCGAATTGAATTTGGAGCGTTTACAATGGCAACAATTCCCAAATAAACGAGAGTTGCAAATATCATTGTTTTGTAGCGACCTTTTAGTTGTTCTTTTGCTAATTTTTTGTACGCAATTCGGTCAAACATAATTTCTCCTATTTTAAGATAATTTTAAGGTTTTTGCAAACAATCTATTTCTATTAAACTTGTTTGGAACTTCAGTTTTCAGAACAGGTCTATTATAGTTAAAACTGCGGATTGTAACAAGTTTCTTTTAGCATTTGCGAATAGGATTTGCTTTCTAAATCTGAAGCAGAAAGTCCTGCGCGGGCTAACAATTCTAATAAAAGCGATTGCGCTTTTTGCGTAAGGGCTTTGTCATTATTTGGCACAAGCACTTCTATTTCAAGAAAATCGCCTAAAGGGTGGACCTTGCAAAGTTCAAACAAAACTTCCTTACATTCCGAAGTTAAAACGTCATCTTTTAGCTGAAAAGTCCATGCTAAAACTTCTTTTCTTTTTTTTACCGAAAGAGTAAATCCATAATCTGTAAGAAATTGTTCTATTGCCGAAAAATTTTCAACTTCGCTTTCTAGTTCTTCGTTTACTTCTGTGGGAGTTCCGTCTTTGCCACTTAGCATTTTTTTATGCTTGTATGTGAGAAGCCGTTTTGTTTTTGACGATTTAAGGTAATTTTCAGTTCTAAGGCGCAATGGTGGAAGATGTTGCCCATTTTTAAAGTAGCGGTCTTCTTTTATGACTTCTTCTTTGCGTTTTGCAAAAGAATCAAGCGTTTTGATAAGTTTTTCGCGGTCAGAAACTCGTGCCTTTAATTCAACTTCGGTCATAATCTAAATTGTAACACTCAATTTTTTGTGTTACAATATTATATGAGCGAAATTAAACAAATTCTTGAATTTTGCATTAATCGATACGGACTTGTGATTTTTGGCGCATTAGTTCTTATTTTTGGTGGCATTCTTGGATTTTTTTTGGGACTTTTTATTCAGCATTTAAAGACGAATTCTAAAATAAAACAAGAAAGGCAGGATGCCATAAAAAAGAGTAGGGCGGTTTTAGGCGGACAAATTGGGGAACAACTGGCTCCGTATTTTCCTAATTTTCCGTGTAATCCAGCCGATGTTAGATTTATTGGAAAACCTATAGATTATATAGCTTTTGTTGGCAGCGCAGAAGGAAAATCAATTTCAGAAATTCTTTTTATTGAAGTAAAAACAGGAAAAAGTCAACTTTCAGAACGGGAAAAAGAAATAAAATCTCTTGTAAAAAAAGCGCGTGTTCGCT
>CALCEK010000281.1 GCA_937900125.1 uncultured Treponema sp.
CGATATTACCAAAGACAACTGGTACCAGGATGAAGAGGCTATCGGCCGGGTAATGAACGAACTGCGCCGCATCGGCGATCAGTTTACCGTCGCCGATATCAACCAGTTCAAAGGCTGACGCGAACCGCTCCCAGCGGGTCCGCATCTGCCGGATCGTGTGTCACAATCAGCAATGCCTTGTGCAGGCACCGTTCCTTCACGGTTTCAATTACCCTTCGGCGGGTGCTCTCGTCCAGTCCCTGGAACGGTTCATCCATCAGCACTACCGGAGCCTCAAAACAAAGTGCCCGTCCCACGGCCACCCTTCGGCGCATCCCGCCCGACAGGGTGGCCGGTTTTTCTTGCAAAACCTGCGGATCCATCCCCAGCTTCCCGCAGAGCAACGCAGCCTCGCTAAAGGGAAGCCGGGGGCACACAATCCGCCAGTTCTGATAGACGTTCATGCTTTCAAAGAGCCGGTCTTCCTGAAAAACCATACTGATTTTTGTATTCTTTTCGATTTTCTTCTTTGGAAAGCCAATTGATAACACATTTGGTGTCTACAGGAAGTTCGCCTTCTTTTTTAAGTTCAATTTTTGTAACAAGAAGGGAAGAGTCGTAAGGATGAGAATTAGGATGTGAAACAAGGCTTGCCCATGCGGAGCGTGAACGATGAAAGTCAATAAAGCGATAAAAATCAATGTCAAAAATAATATCACCGCACAAAAGCAAAAAGTCCTCGGTTAAATTTGACATTTTAAAAAGCGCCCCTGCCGTTCCTAGCGGATGGTCTTCAATAAAATAATCAATTTTTGCGCCAAATTTGCTACCATCACCAAAATAGTTTTGAATTTTTTCTCCAAGATGTCCAACAACTAAGGTAATTTCTGTGATTTTGTAAGCCACAAGATTTTCAATTTGATATTGAAGAATTGGTTTTCCGCAAAGTTCAATCATCGGCTTGGGAACATCACTTCTTACGCTTGCAATCCTAGTTCCGCGCCCGCCCGCCATAATCACTGCTCTCATTTTTGTTATTCCTTAAAAAAATATTCTTCAACTGTTAAACAAAGTGCGTGGTAAACAGGTAAGTGTAATTCTTGAATTTTAAAAGTTTCTTTTTGCGGAACTACAATTGAAATGTCTGAAATGGATTTTAATTTTCCTCCATCTTTACCTGTTAGGGCAATTGTTTTTAAGCCTTTTGCCTTTGCTACAACAGTTGCATAAATAATATCACGCGAAGAACCGCTTGTAGAGATTCCTAAAAAGACATCGCCAGACTTCCCAAGTCCATTTACTTGTTGAGCAAACATAACATTTCCGTCAACATCGTTTAAACTTGCTGTCATAAGCGCAGAATTATTTGTTAGTGCGATTGCAGGTAGCGAGCCTTGAATTTTATCTGAAAGATATTCACCTGATTCTTGGTCGATTGTTTTTAGTTTTTCTGTAAAATCTAAAGGGGGCTTTCGTTTTTTTACAAATGATTTTAAGAGTTCCCCAGTAATGTGGTCAGAATCAGCAGCACTTCCTCCGTTTCCTGCAACAAGCAATTTTCCCCCTAATTCATAAGAGCGAATAAGACATTCAGCTGCCGAAATGATTTCTGTTTTGCAAATAGAAAGTGTGGGGTAGCGTTCAATCAATTCTTGTATAAAATCCATTTTATGTTTATTCTCCAATATAGGTTTCTGGGCTGTAGTGGATAATTTTTGTTCCATCATTTTCAAATTTAAATGGAACATACATTTGTTCTTTAAGAGCGTCTTTTACAGATTGCTGTTTTTCTTTAGGAACATAAAATAGAAGGAATCCGCCCCCACCTGCGCCTAACAGTTTTCCTCCAATGGCACCAGCTTTTTTTGCTCGTTCATATTGTTCATCGATTGAATTTGTGCTGATAGAACTTGAAATTCCGCGCTTTAATTTCCATGTGTAATCAAGCAATTTACCAAATTCGTCGAGTGAAGTATTTTTATCAGTAAGAATTTGTTCTGCTTTGTCTACAAGTTGGTACATTTCTAAAAGTTCTGAGGTTTTCTCACTCATAGATTTCTTTGTAACTTTTTGAATGTCGGAAGAAAATCGAGAAAAACCTGTAAAAAACAACATAAGATGGTCATTTAAAAGTTTTTTTCTTTCTGGATTGATTATTACAGGGTGAACTGTGTAGCCATCGCATGAAAAATCTATTCGATTTAGATTTCCAAAACTTGCGGCAATTTGGTCTTGTATTCCTCCTGCTTCTTTACAAAGAACTCTTTCAAGATAGATAGCATCGTCAGCTAATTTTCGTTTATCAGCATATTGCCCTTTAAGTGCATAAAATGCTTGTAACATTCCCACTGCAAAAGAAGAACTTGTACCTAATCCAGTCCGTGCGGGCAAATCGCTTTCGTAAGTAAGGCGAATATTGTGCATATCAAGAAGTTGCATTGCATTTTTGATAGCAGGATGCTGAATTTCTTGGTAGGAATTTACTTGCTCTGTTTTTGAATAGGTAAGGTGTGTTTTGTATTCAAAAAAAGGTGGAAGGTGACGAACTGTAACGTAACAATATTTATCAAATGTTGTAGATAAAACTGCCCCTCCGTGTTCATTATAAAAATCAGAGAAATGTCAAAAGAAGAAGCGTATGGGAAATATTTTGAATAGAGTGAATAAGTATGCCGCAAGTGCGTACAATTGGTGTTGCTGTGATTTACGAAGTAGTGTGACATATTTCGAAGAACCAGAGCCTGAAAAAATCGTTCTGTACAAACACGTTTGGCGAATATTTTCGATACCGTATGGAGAAAGCGAGAGTAAAGGTTTATCTGCGCATGTCGATTATTGTCCATTCTGTGGTTCTAGATTT
>CALCEK010000282.1 GCA_937900125.1 uncultured Treponema sp.
CGAGATCTACACTCTTTCCCTACACGACGCTCTTCCGATCTCTATCCGTCAAGAAATCTGGTCATTTTTGGTGTTACAGGCACAGAAGGAAAATCTTCAACAGTTTCATTTATCTGGCAATTATTGAAAAAATCTGAAATTAAAGCGGGTTTTATTTCTACCGTGCAATATTCACTCGGTGATGAGGCTATTGCAAATCCTGAACATCAAACAACTCCCGAAGCTCCCATTATACAAAAAAGACTATACGAAATGCTAGAAAACGGTTGTATAGCTGCTGTTTTGGAATCTTCTTCGCATGGTTTGAGCGTAAAAACAAATAGGCTTGGCAATGTTGATTTTGATTGTTCCGTTTTTATGAATGTTACGCTTGAGCATCTTGAATTTCACAAGACGTATGAACAGTATAAAAGTGACAAGGCAAATCTTTTTCGTGCGTTGGATTCTTCAAATCACACAAAAAACATTGCGGGAAAAACTCAAACACTTCATTCTTTTGGAATTGTAAATCTTGAAGACCCCGCCGCTCCGTATTTTGCTTCTTGTACAAAGTCCGAGGTTGTGGGTTTTGCGACAAAAGATACGGCTTTTAAAACAGAAAAAATGCTTTTGGCAAAAAATATCAAGGCGGAACGCTATGGAATTTCCTTTAATATAGAAGATTTTTGCGTAAAAGCTCCGCTTCCAGGCTCTTTTAATGCCTAC
Organism: uncultured Treponema sp.; assembly: GCA_937900125.1. Classification (GTDB taxonomy): domain Bacteria; phylum Spirochaetota; class Spirochaetia; order Treponematales; family Treponemataceae; genus Treponema_D. Next base: position 706 of record CALCEK010000282.1, read on the forward strand.
AATTTGATGGCGGCACTTCTTGCGATTTCTGGGATTTTTGATATTCCGTACAAAAATTTGATTCCGCTTGCTGAAACGTTAGAGCCAGTTAAGGGGCGAATGACCGTTGTTGACGCTGGGCAAACTTTTGAAGTGATTGTGGACTATGCCCACACACCTTCTTCATTTGAAACGATTTTTCCCCCAATAAAAAAACGTTGCGCGGGCAAAATAATTTGTGTTTTTGGCTCTGGAGGGGAGCGGGATACGACAAAACGCCCGCTTCAAGGTGAAATTGCGTCTCGGTTTTGCGATATTGTAATTTTGGCTGACGAAGACCCGCGTCAAGAAGAACCGATGGAGATTTTGAATCAAATTGCAGTTGGTTGTAAAAAAGAGGGAAAAATCGAAGGGAAGAATCTTTTTTTAATTCCCGACAGAAAAATGGCAATTAGAAAAGCACTTTCTTTTGCGGATGCTTCTGATATTGTGCTTTTTCTTGGAAAATCACATGAAAATTCAATTATATACAAAAATTTTGTCATGCCTTATGATGAAATTTCGGAAGTTCAAGTTGCTTTAAAAGAATTGGGAGAAGGGCAATCTTGAAAATCAAAAGTAAAATATTAAAAGAGGCTTAAAATGAATGTAGTTTTGCTATATGGTGGTCGTTCTGGTGAGCATGAAGTTTCGCTTGTTTCTTGTGCAGCAATTGCGCGGGCGATAAACAAAAAACATTCCGTAAAACTTATTTCTGTGAGCAAAGACGGAAAATGGTATCTTGAAAATGATGAAATCTTAGAAAAATTGCGGAAAAATCCTCAAGAAAAGCTTGAAATTCACGCAATAGAAAAGAATCGCGTTTCGATAGTTCCTGGCGGTGGCAAAGAAAAAGCTTTTTTTGTTGACGGCTATTTTTTAAAGTGCGATGTTGCATTTTCTGTTATGCACGGAACTTACAGCGAAGATGGTACAATTCAGGGACTTTTTGAAATGGCAAATGTGCCTTACGTTGGTTGCGGAGTGCTTGCTTCTGCCGTTACAATGGACAAGGAAATTGCAAAAATTCTTTTTGAACACGCGGGACTTCCTATTGTACCATATATTTGTATAGAACGAGCGGACGTAAACGATAGTTTGCGTTATGACGAAAAAGTAAAAAAAGCCGTTGACACTTTGGGCTTTCCGCTTTTTGTAAAACCTTGCTCCGCTGGGTCAAGCGATGGTGCGTCTAAGGCGTGCAATGAGCGCGAACTTTCTATGTCGCTTTTGGACGCTTTTCAGTGGGATAACAAAGTGCTTGTAGAACGTGCAGTATACGCGCGTGAAGTGGAATGTTCAGTAACAGGAAACAGCGTAACAAATGAGCCTGACAAGCCACAAACGATGCTTACTGCGTATGGACCTGGAGAAATTGTTCCTCGCCATGAGTTTTACGATTATGATGCAAAATACAATGACCCAAAAGGCGCAGAATTAAAAATTCCCGCTGACCTTGATTTTGAAACTCAACAAAAAATCCAAGAGCTTGCACTAAAAGCCTATACCGCTGTAGATGCGGAAGGGCTTGCACGTGTTGATTTTTTTATCGACCGCGGAACAGGAGATATTTATCTTAATGAAATAAATACACTCCCTGGGTTTACAGATATTAGTATGTTTCCAAAATTATGCGCGTCAAATGGTTTGGATTTTACAAGTCTTGTGGAATTGCTCCTTTCTGAAGCAATTGAACGATTTTCTAGCCGAGCAAATTTGCGCACAAGTCGCTAAGGATATACAATGGATACTCCCCACACCTATCCTAAAGGTTGCGTTTTTTCTTCACTTTCCGATATAAAAGGAAAAAAAGTCACTGTTATGGGCTTAGGTCTAAATGGTGGCGGAGAAGCGACCGTTTCTTTTTTCTTAAAACACGGGGCTTTTGTTACCGTAACTGATACAAAAAGCAAAGAACTTCTTGCAAAAACTATTTCAAAACTTGAATCCGATGAAAGTCTTGATAAAAGTCGCCTAAAATATGTACTTGGCGAGCATAGAAAAGAGGATTTTTCTACTGCGGATTGCGTTATTAAGAATCCTGGGGTGCGTTTTGAAGGAAATCCGTATTTGCAAGTAGCAAAAGCAGTTGAAACCGATTTAAGTTTATTTTTACATTTTACAAAAGCTCCTATAATTGCCGTTACAGGTAGCAAGGGGAAAAGTTCAACGGTTAGTGCTATAGCTTTTGGACTTTCGGAAGCGGGATTTAAAACATTTCTTGGCGGAAACATAACCGTTAGCCCTTTGACATTTTTGGAAGAAACCGATGAAACTACGCCCGTTGTGCTTGAATTGTCGAGTTGGCAGTTGCGGGATTTACGGGGTAGGGGTGTATTAAAGCCAAAAATCGCGCTTATAACAAAAATCGTTCCTGACCACCAGAATTTTTATGGAAATATGGATAGTTATGTGGACGATAAGCGGCTAATCTATGCCGAACAAGATGCGGAAGATTTTGCCATTTTTGATTTTGATGAAGATGGTTATACAAATGAATGTGCATCCCCAAAAGAAAATTGCTTTTCTTGGGGAGAAAGTTTTGCGCGCGAGGCACGAGCTTGTGTTTTGCGCTATAGCAAAAAATCACTTCCAAAAAACATTGCAGGTGTTTTTCAACAAACAACTTTTGGCAATGCAGAAGGTTTTGTTCAAAATATAAAACAATTTAAAAACGATGGGGAAGAAACAAAAAAAATAATCGGAAAACTTCTTGTTCCTGGTGAACACAATCGGAGCAATGTTTTAAATGCGGCACTTGTTATGTATTTGATGAATGTTGCTCCTTCAAAAATTGAAACAATCTTAAGTCGATGGACTGGAATTCCACATCGTTTAGAACGCTTTTTTGAGTGGAAGAATTCTAAAAATAATCTTAAAGTAGAATTTTTTAATGATAGCTGTGCAACCGTTCCCGAAGCTACTGTGGCTGCGGTAAAAGCGTTTGAAACTTCCGTTATACTTATTGCAGGCGGCACGGACAAAGGCTTGGATTTTACAAATCTAGCTGAAACCTTAAAACAACCTGAATTTGCTCCAAAAAGAATTTATCTTTTAGCAGGAACTGGAACAGATTTGCTTTTGCCACTTTTAGAAAATGCCCGAATTCCTTATTTTGCTCCTTTTGATTCGCTTGATAATTTGTTGGAAGTTTTAAAATCCGACCTTAATGCAGAAAATGCCCAAGAAGCTTTTGTGCCTTTAGAAAAAAATGCTTCTGTTCCAGTTGTGTTTTCGCCTGGAGCTACATCTTTTGGTATGTTTGCAAATGAATTTGAGCGTGGAAATTTGTTTAAGGAAAAAGTTGTTCGTTTGTTTTCTTAAAAATCTAGTTTTTCTGTAAAACAAACACTAGATGTTTCGCTATTGCTCCATGACGAGCTATAACGCTTGGCAATAGTGAGCGGTGCAATGCTTGGATAAAGCATAACACCGCTAATAAAATGATTTATATGTGCAAAACTACTTCCAAACTGGGCGGCGAATAAATGTTTGTTCGCGCTCATAGCCTACGGAAATTATGTCAACAGGAGTTGATGTAAAATCTTCTATATATTCAATATAAGTGCGGGCTTCTTTTGGAAGTTCATCGTAGGATTTACAATTTTTTAGCTCAGTTTTCCAACCCGTAAATTTTTCTAACACAGGTTTTGCACTAGCCATTTGTTCAACATTTGCAGGGAAATCTGTAACAATTTTTCCGTTTATGTTATACGCAACACAGGCTTCAATTTCTTCCATTGCATCGTAAATGTCAAGATGAGTTAGCACAAGCCCGTCCATACTATTCACGCGACAAGCATATCTAAGTGCAACAAGGTCAAGATAACCGCAGCGCCTAGCGCGACCCGTTGTAACCCCATATTCCCGCCCAGTTTTGCGGACATATTCGCACAATTCGCCCTCGCTTGTTTCATTGAATTCACTAGGCATTGGACCGTTTCCAACTCTTGTTTCGTATGCTTTAAAAACACCCAATATTTTGTCAAGGTCGTGAGGCCCGATTCCGCAACCAGTGGCGGCTCCTGCTGCGCAACTTGCTCCCGAAGAAACGTAAGGGTACGTTCCAGAATCAATGTCAAGCATAGCTCCCTGCGCACCTTCAAAAAGAATATTTGCATTTTGCTTTTCCCACATTTGTGCCGTCAAATCAACGCGCATAGAAAGTAAACGCTCTTTGTATTTGTCAAGGAAAATTTTGTCTTCGCGTTCGAACTCTGCAATTTTTTCGTTCCAATCCAAATCGGCAAGTCGCAAACCATCGCGCTGCGCCTTTTCGCTGTAGGCAATGCCAATTCCGCGACCAGTTGTTCCGATTGGGCGTTTTCGTTCTGCGTCGCGAGCTTTATCCATTTGTCTGTAGCGTGGCAAAATAAGATGTGCGCGGTCAGAAATAAAAACTCTGCCTTCCCAATTGATTCCGTTTTCTTTTAGCATATCGAGTTCGGCAAAAAGTGCCTCTGGGTCAATGACCATTCCCGCGCCAAGAAAAACGGTTTTGTTTGGGTACAAAATTCCGCTCGGCACTTGATGAAGCGCAAATTGTTTTCCATCAACCACAATTGTGTGTCCCGCATTCGGACCGCCTGCATAGCGCACCACATATTGCGCATCTTCTGCAAGATAATCAACGATTTTTCCCTTTCCTTCATCGCCCCACTGAGCACCAATAATTACAACTTTCATTTTTTTCTCCTAGCTCCTAATTGAAGTATTTCTTACGACAACATCGTGTGCACTGCCTTCATCAATGGTTGTTTGCGAAACAAGCGTGATTTTTGCCTTTTCTTGAAGTTCTGGAATTGAAAGCGCACCACAATTACACATTGTATGAATAACCTTGCTTGTTGTGAGCGTAACGCCATCGTGCAATCGTCCTGCATAAGGAACGTAACTGTCAACTCCTTCTTCAAAAGCCATCATTTTTTTGCCACCTAAATCGTAACGTTGCCAGTTTCTTGCGCGATTTGAACCTTCTCCCCAATATTCTTTTACGTAATTTCCGTTTACAACTAATTTGTTGCTTGGACTTTCGTCAAAACGCGCAAAGTAACGACCGAGCATTACAAAATCTGCCCCCATTGCAAGCGCAAGTGTTATGTGGTAATCGTGAACAATTCCGCCGTCCGAGCAAATTGGAACGTAAATGCCTGTTTTTTGGTAATATTCATCGCGAGCTTTTGCAACTTCGATTGTGGCGGTTGCCTGTCCGCGCCCGATTCCTTTTTGTTCGCGAGTAATGCAAATTGAACCTCCGCCGATTCCGACTTTAATAAAATCTGC
>CALCEK010000283.1 GCA_937900125.1 uncultured Treponema sp.
TCCAATTTCCTTTGAACTAGACAAATCGCGCAGAAAACTTTTTTTGAGCAACTAGCTTTTTGTTTTTTACATCACCTAGAATTTAATTTTATTTTAAGATTCTGGTAAGGACAGCGTCTTTTTGCCGCCAATTTTTATCAACTTTTACCTGAAGGTCAAGGTCAACGCGGTAGGGGAAAATTTTTCGGCACGCTTTTATGCTTTCTATGCGAATTGTTTTTATCATTGCTGCGCCTTTTCCGATTACAATTCCTTTTTGGCTTTCGCGCTCAACATACAAAATGGCTCTTACCCGCAAAAGATTTTCTTTTACCATTTTCATATCTTCTATAGAAACGTAAATTGAATGGGGAATCTCTTGTTCAAGACGATTTATTGCTTGCTCGCGAATAATTTCCGCTATACGAAAATCTACTTCTTGGTCTGTATAGTATTCTTCGGGGTAAAGTTGCGGAGCTTTTGGCGCAAGAGCGTAAAGTTCGCGCAAAACTTCGTTTACGTTTTGGTCTTCTTTTGCACTGATTAAAATGATTCTTGAATCTGGAATTGAAGGGAGCGTTTCTTTTACAAATTTTACCGATTCATCTTTTTTTGAAGTAGGCATTTCTGTTTTATTTATGGCAACAACCATTTTTTCGGAAAAAGGTTTTGCAAGATTTGCAATGAATTTTTCTTCTTCGCCGTGTTCGCGCGTAGAATCGATTATGTATAAAATCGCGTCGGAATCCGAAATTTGTTCACTTGCGGTTTTTGTCAACTTTAGATTCATTTTTTTGTCGCTAATGTGTAAGCCTGGTGTGTCTACAAAAACAATTTGCCCTAGCGATGTATTTACGATTCCGCGAATTGCATTTCGGGTTGTTTGCGGAATGGAAGAAACAATGCTTACTTTTTCTCCGCAAGCGGTGTTTAAAAAAGTTGATTTTCCCGCTGAAGGACGCCCAATTATAGAAACAAGTGCTGTTTTTTCTCCAATTGATTCAAGTTCTTCTTGATTTTCTTCAGTTTGATTCATAAAAATAGTATAAATGATTTTTTTTTTTTTTGCAAAGAGAATGTCTTAGGTCAAATGTTGAGCAATAGGCGTTGCCATGCGTTGCTAGGCGTTGCCCGTGGAAATGCCAAAATTGTTTGAAAAAACAAAAAAACTTTTTTTAAAAAAATGCGGTGTTTTTAAAGGTGGGCAACGCCCAAATCAAGTAAAAAAAAATAAATGCGCCCTCAAAGTCTGACATTTTCCCCACTAGAATTTTTATTTTTGATTTGCTATGATAGCGTTATGGAAAAACTGCAGAATTTTCAGGGAAAGCCGTTGCCACTCGGAACTGAGGTGAGTAGCTCTGGTGTGAATTTTTCCGTCTACAGCAAGAATGGAACACGTGTTTTTTTGGATTTTTTTAAAACAAGTGATGATACAGAACCATATACGAGCTTTGAGTTAGACCCCGTAAAAAATAAAACTGGTGATATTTGGCACATTTTTGTTCAAAATGTAAAACCTGGCGATTTGTACCTTTTTAGAGTTGATGGTGAATTTGAGCCTTCAAAGGGAAATCGTTTTAATGTAAAACAATTGTTGCTTGACCCCTTTGCAAAAGCACTTACGCCCGTTTCTCTGTTCGCAAATCTTCCGCCGAACTACAAAACGCCATTAGACCATACAGATGTAGAGTTAGCGGATTCTAGGCATTCGCATCCGTTTCCAAAATGCGTTGTCGTTTCTGACGATGATTTTGATTGGGAAGGCGACCGACCTTTAAATTATCCGCTTTCAAAAAGTATAATTTACGAAGTTCATTTAAAAGGTTTTACTGCTTCTTCTGATTCTGGAGTGAAAAATCCTGGAACTTACGCTGGATTCGCAGAAAAAATTCCGCATTTAAAGCGAATTGGAATTACAGCGGTGGAATTTCTTCCCATTTTTGAATTTGACGAATTTGAAAACACAAACGAAAATCCGCGTACTGGCGAAAGAATGAAAAATTATTGGGGCTACAGCACAATGTCATTTTTTGCCCCAAAAGCAAGTTATGCTGCCGACAAAACGCCTGGCGCGTGTGTTCGCGAATTTAAAACGCTGGTAAAAATGCTTCACCGCGAAGGGCTGGAAGTGATTTTGGACGTGGTGTTTAACCATACGGCAGAGGGGAATGAACACGGCATTGCAATCAACTTTCGCGGGTTTGACAACAAAATCTTCTATATACTTGTAGGAAATCACAACGAATATTATATGAATTTTTCTGGTTGCGGAAACACGGTTAATTCAAATCATCCTGTTGTGATTCAGTTTATAATTGAGTGTTTGCGTTATTGGGTTTTAAATTATCACATTGACGGATTCAGGTTTGATTTGGCTTCGATTTTAAACC
>CALCEK010000284.1 GCA_937900125.1 uncultured Treponema sp.
TTTGCTCTATCATGTGGACAGGAACACGAATCGTTCTTGCTTGGTCAGAGATTGACCTTGTAATAGCCTGCCGAATCCACCAAGTTGCATAAGTTGAAAATTTATAGCCTTTGCGGTATTCGAATTTTTCTACTGCCTTTATAAGACCGATGTTTCCCTCTTGAATCAAATCAAAAAGTTGAAGCCCACGGTTTGTGTATTTTTTTGCAATGGAAACAACTAATCGGAGGTTTGCATTTATGAGCCGATTTTTCGCCTGCTCCATCATTAGTTTTCCGCGTTCAATTTCTTTTGTCATTTTGAGAATTTCATCAACGGAATTTTCAAATTCATATTCAAGCCGATGCAATTTTCGGTCAATTTTTTGGATATTTGTGTACACTTCCCGAATTTCATCCGCTGTCATTTCTAATTCTTGTTCAAGTTTTTGACTTTCGGAATGAGTTGCAAGTCTGCGCCCAATAGAACGCAATTCTGCGGGGTCAGAAATCCGCAACTCTTTCATACGTTTTTCTTGTTTGCGGTGAAAATCGTCAATCTTTGCACTTGCGTCTATAAATTTTGCACTGAATTTTTCAATTTCCTCAGATTGAATGTCTATTTTTTGCAATTCAAGTGCAATACGAGAGCGATATTCCATTAACTGCTCATTTTGGAAAATATTCATAGTTGGGTCGTTTTCGTTTAGTTGCTTTTTTAAAGCCATATATTTTTTCATATCATCGCGGAGAGGCTTTAAAATTTGACTATAGCAACTTTTTAAACGTCGCTTTTCTGCCATTTCTTCATTGATTTCCTTTCTAGCCCTGCCTGGCTCGTGAGGGTCAATTTTTGTAAAGGCTTTTTGCGCAATTTGATAAAACTCAGGAATCATCATTCCAGAATTTTTTATTACATTTTTGATTATATTTTGCCCGTCTTCCATTTTTTTTGAAAGATAAACTTCTTGTTCCGCGCTCAACAAGTTTTCTTTTCCAATTTCGCGCAAATAAAGCCGAATCGGGTCATCTATGCTAGAATCTTTGTCGGTTCCAGTTGCAAGGCGGTGTTTTCCCGCATCATCAAGTTTTGTGTCATTTCCTAATTCGCCAGAAGAATTTTCAAGATTATCTTCAGATTCATCATCTTGGGCATCCTCTTCGTCATCATCAAAAGGCGAATCAGTTTCTTCCATTATATCAATATTATTTTTCTTTAACAAAAGAAGAACGTTTTCCATCTGCGGAGAACGGACAAATTCCTCTGTTAAGATTTCTGTAATTTCGTCCCAAGAAACAACTTGCTTGCTTCCTGCATAGTCAAGAAGTTTTTGGACTTTTGGGTCAAGAGCTTCCTCTGAATCACCTTGAGAATTTTCTGCATTTTGATTTTCAGCGGAACTGTCTTGTGATAAATCTGAAGTGGCTTTTGCTTCAGATTCAAAAGAAACATCTTGTTCAAAAGATGTGTTTGAAGATTCTTGATTTTCTTCAGAATTTTCGTTCATTGTTTATCCTTTTAAAAACAATTTATGTTTGCTAATTTCTGTTTTTCCTGTAACAAAAAAGGAATTTGCTGTTTGTCTTCGGGCGAAGAACTTCGTTCTAGTTCAGAAATTTTTTTAGTGATTTCAATTCTTTGCCTTTCTACAGCCTTCCTTTTTATGAGCGATATACTATCTTTGACAGATTGTTCTGCGTGTTCAGAAAATTCTTCAGTTGATTGAAGAATTAGGCTTTTTAAAGCTTCGTTATTGCAGCGATTTAAAATACCTGTTAAAGAAAAAGTATTATCTCTGTAACATTCATCCATAATTGCAAACAATTTTTTTGCTTGTGCATCTTCTATGTCATCAACAGAAATTTCAGAACTCATCTTTTTAAAAAGACTGACATCATCGGCTACAGCCGTAAGAACAGCTCGCAATTCTGCGGTAAGCTTTATATCTTCTTTTATTGGTACTGTCGGTGCTTTTTGTTCAAAACGGGTTGAAATCTGTTTTCGGTTTGTAAAATCTTTCCTGGCTGCCTCCAGATTGATTTCATAAGCTTGACATAGTTGCTCAAGACAAGCATTTTTCTGTACGTCTGATTGCAAAGAATCAATGTAGGAAAAAAACGCAAGAGCTGCCTTGGCTTTTCCTTCTGGTGATTCTTTTGGATAGACCTCCAATAATTTAAGCAACAGATAATCGCTATCTAATATAGCACGGTTTACTTCGTTTGTCAAGTATTCCCCACCGAATTTTTGCATAATTTCTGCGGGATCTTTTCCTCCTGTTAATCTTATGATTTTTACTGTAATGTCTTGTCTGCGGCAAAGTAAAATTGCTTTTTTTGTGGCATTTTGACCAGCATTATCGCTATCAAAAGAAAGAAAAACTGTTTCAACAAATGGTTTTACAAGTTTTACCTGTTCTTCTGTAAGCGCAGTTCCAAGCGGGGCTACTGCATAAGAAAGCCCACACTGATGATAGGCAATGCAATCCATATAACCTTCGCAAAAAATAACTCGCTTATTTTCGCGCATTGCTTGTTTTGCAAAATGAAAAGCATAGAGCGTGTTTCCCTTTTTAAACTGAATTAAATCTCCAGAATTTAGGTATTTTGGGGAATGTTCTTTGTCGCCCCGCAAAAATCGCCCTCCCATTGCAATAACTTCTCCCCTCCGATTAAAAATTGGAAACATCAGTCTATCAGAGAAAAATGCAATGTCAGGGTACTTTTTGCTAAACAATCCAGATTCGTCTAAAAATTTTTGGCTATAATTTTTTGAGAGCAAAAATTTCTTTAGCCAATATCTGTCGTTGGGAGCGTAACCCAATTTAAACTTTTCAAGAGTTTCATTTGTAAGCCCGCGGGAACGAATATAATCTAGCGCGAATTTTCCATTTTCAGTTTCCATTAAGAAATAGTGAAAAGTTGTGCTAACTCTTGTGTACAAATTGATATATTCATTTTTTTTTGCTTCAAGCGGGTCTTCTTTTGCAGCTTGATTTCCGCCTGAAGAATATTGAAGCTCGATTCCTTCTCGTTTTGCAAGAAATTCAATCGCTTGTGGAAAAGTCAATTTTTCCATTTCTTGAACAAATGAAATTACCGTTCCGCCCTTTCCGCAACCAAAACAATGAAACAATTTCCTTTCTTCTGAAACGTGAAAAGACGGTGTTTTTTCGTTATGAAACGGACAACACGCCATCCAATCGTTTCCTCGTTGCACAAGTGGCACATAATCGCCAATTAAGCGTACAATATCGGTTTTATTTGTTACTTCATCAATTGATTCTTGACTTATAAATGATGCCATTTATTTTATGCCTTTTGGGGTAAAATATGCCTGATTTTTTGCGCTTTCATGTGCTTGAAAAGTTTTAGAAAATGTATGTGTGCCTTTTTCGCTATCTGTTAGCACAAAAAATAAATAATCTGTTTTTTCAGGTTCTATTGCAGCTTTTAATGCAACAATTCCTGGATTTGAAATTGGATTCGGTGGCAATCCCCTATTCCTATAGGTATTGTATGGATTTTCAATTTCCAAATCTTTATAATAAATTCTAGTTGGATGCGGTTTTCCTAATTCTTCTGTGATGACATATTCAATTGTGGCGCAAGATTCAAGGGGCATATCTATTTTAAGCCTATTTTCAAAAACTCCCGCAATGCGAGCGGCTTCTTCTTCAACACGATATTCCCTTTCAACGATGGAAGCTAAAATAATTGTTCTGTAAAGCGAAGCCGAAGAAAGATTTTTAGAAGTTTCAATGCTCTTTAGCCTAGAAAAAAAATTCTCAATCATTTGGCGAACAATTGTGTCTGATGTCGCCTCTTCGTTAAAATAGTAAGTATCTGGAAAAAGATACCCCTCCGCACTATTTGAATAAATTGAAAAATCTGACAAAATATCTGGATTTTCTGTTGCTAAGAGAAAATCTTCCGCGCTACAGATTCCAGAATCTTCTATTATACTAGCAATTTTTCTGCGTGTAAGTCCTTCTGGAATTACCACCGTAATGTATTCAGGTGTTCCTAGCTGAACCGTATCATAAATTTCTTTGAGCGACATTGAACTCTTTAGCGTATAAGTTCCTGCTTTTAGCGTAAAAGGCACAGAATCCCTAAAAAGATTAAAACGAACTGCCGCATAAAATGTTTTCCACGAGCGGATTATGTTTTCATTTTGAAGAATTTGTGAAACTTCAGAAACAGACATTCCGTTTTGAACTTTTAGTTTGTACGTTGTTTCGTTTTCTGGACTAGAAATTGGGGAAAGCTGATAATTCCACATGGTAAAAGCGGAAAAAGCAAAAACTGCCAAAACGCAAACAATGGCTAAAATCCAAACAAAAATTACAATTGGTAAAGAAGTTTTTTTTCTGTTTTTCATTTTTAAATTTCCACTTCTTGCCCTTCAACAGCTAAATGAATTTCTACAGAACCGCCCGCCGAATAGTTTTCATACCACTGAGCCGCTTTTAACGTTGAGTATATTTTTTTATCATTATAGGTTGGTTCGTGATGAAAAAAGTATAATTTTTTTACGTTCCAAGTATTTGCAAAATCAACAGCGTGACAAAAAATGTTATGCCCCCAGTTTTCTTTGCGAATAGCTTCTTCGCCAGTGTATTGGCTATCAATAATTAAAACATCTGCATTTCTATATTTATTTCTAAAAGGATCATTTTTTTGGTCTTTTATAGAAATAATTAATTGATTTGTAAATTTTTCAGATGTAACATAAACTATGTTCATTTTTCTGTTGTTTGAAAGTATTCTATTCCCTATTGCTTGCATCAAGTGGGTTTTACCAAGACCAACACCACCATATATGAATAATGGATTATATGTTTGAGCTGGATTATCCCCAACTGCTAAAGCAGCTGCATGAGCAAATCTATTATTATTACCCACAACAAAAGTTTCAAATGTATATTTTGGATTTAGACTAGAATGATTAGATTCAAGTTCTGTTTCAGATACATTTGATTTTTTATCAGAAAC
>CALCEK010000285.1 GCA_937900125.1 uncultured Treponema sp.
CTCTTCCGATCTTCAAAGGCTGGCGACAATATGCTCTATGCTGACAAGAAGTTAAACGGTCAAGACCCTGAATTTATCAACTCGGGTGGTGTCGCCTCTCCTATTACAAAACAGTTTACAGAAAATTGGTGAGGTAATTTATGCAAACACCGCATTCTTTAGGCGCACAAAAACTTCCAACGGAAAAACTCCCCGTAAAACTTATTGCGCTTGACCTTGATGACACTTTGCTCGATTCCAAAACAAACATTTCTGACGAAAATGTAAACGCGCTGAGGGCTGCCGCCCAAAAAGGAATTTTTATCGTGATTTGTTCTGGACGCGCCGAAAATGCAATTTTACCCTATGTGCGTCGCTTGGATATTGCAGGATTGCAAGCGGGACGATACATAATTGCGGTAAACGGATGCAGCGTTTTTGATTTACACCAAAGGCAGCAAATTTACTGCCGCACTGTTACGCCCGACATTTTGTTACACGCCGATGAAGAAGCGGAAAAAATGGGGCTTAGAACAGAAGTTTACACGCCCGACACAATTTTTTACCGCGAAAGTACAAAATGGACTCACCTTGACGTTGATTTGTGCGGCTTAAAAGGCGAAGCTGTTCCTGACTACAAAGAATTTTTAAAAAAAGGTTTTGTCAAAATGCTGATTCCTGGCGAACCCGAAGAATTGCAAATTTTGCAAAAAAAATTAAAAGCGGATTTTGGAAGCCATGCGACCGTTTTTACAAGCAAGCCCTACTTTTTAGAAATTTTGCCACCAAAATGCGGAAAGGGAGAAGCAATCAGTTGGCTTTCTGAGCATTTGGGAATTGCCCCCGTAAACACCATGGGCTTTGGCGACAGCATGAACGACGAAAGTATGATTCGTTTGTGCGGAAACGGCATTGCAATGGTAAACGGTTTAGATTATATCAAGGACATTGCGGATTTTGTTACAGAAAAAGACAATAATCACAGTGGAGTTGGCGATTTTATCCAAAAGTTTGTTTTGTAAATGACAATCAAAGCGCAACTTCACTTACATTCAAATCTTTCACCTTGGACGGATTGGGCACTTTCTCCTAAAAACATAGCGCATATTTTGCACGAAGAAGGAGTTCGCCTTGCTGCCCTCACCGACCTAAACACCGCAAGAAACGCGCCCGCATTTGCAAAAGCCTGCGAAGAAGAAGGCGTTGCTGCATTTTTTGGAATGGAAGCGCAAACTGCCGAAGAAGTGCGGGTTCTTGTGCTTTTTAGGGATTTGGATATTGCCGTTGATTTTTGCGATTCTTGGTACGAACATCTTCCGCACATCAAACACAGCATTGAAAATTACCGCGAGCAATATTATGTTGACGAATGGGGAAATATGCTTGGGCGACTTGAATATTACCTTGCTTCAAGTGCAAAAATTTCTTTGTATGAACTTGAAGCCCGCGCTCACGAAAAAGGCGCACTTGTAATTCCAAGCCACGCCGATTCCGTAAATTTTTCGCTTGTAAATCGATTGGGAACGATTCCCGATTTACCCTTTGACGCACTGGAATTCAACGCAAGAAATTCCGCAAATCACCTTTTACAAAAATCCTATCCAGTAATTCCCTCCCAAGAAGTGAATTTTTGCGATGAAATTGAAAAATCCAGTTTTCTTTTGGACATTGGAAATTATCCGCTGTTTTCCCATGACGGAAAAGTTAATCTTGAAGCAGTGTTTGAAGGCTTGGCAAAATGGAAAGTGCGTCCATAAGTGCCGCTGAACGTTTTTTTGCCTCCGCTTGAGTGTGCGCATTTTTTTGTTTGCGTTTTACCGCCCGAATCATCAAATTCTTTGGCGTAGAAGAAGCGTCCGTAAATTCCAATACCTGAACCGCGTACTCGTTTTGCTCCAAAAGTTCAGCACGTAAACCGTCCGTTACAAGAGCCGAAAACCGCTCGCGCAATAAGCCCCATTTGTTAAAGGTGGCAAATGGATTTTCAGAAGAAAAATCTTGTTTTTTCAACTGCTCATTTACTTCGTGCTGGCAACAGGGAACGCTCAAAATTGCCTTTGCATTTTTCTTTACCGCGTAAGAAAGTGCGTAATCCGTTGCAGTGTCGCAAGCGTGCAAAGTTAAAACTAAGTCGGGATTTTTACTTTGCGAAAAATTTTCCACATTTCCAACAACAAATTCCATGTTTTTAAAGCCACATTCATTTGCAAGTTTTTGACAACCGCGTATAACGTCCGCTTTTAAATCGATTCCGACAATATGCGCATTTATTTTTTTAATTTCTGAAAGGTAATAATAAACAGCAAAGGTTAAATATGATTTTCCGCAACCAAAATCTACTATATTGATGCTTTTTCCGTCAGGATTTTCTGCGGATTCTAAAACATCGGGCAAAATGTCGTTTACACATTCCAAAAAGCGATTTATTTGCCTAAATTTATCCTGCTTTTGCGAAATGACTTTTCCTGAGTCTGTCATAATTCCAAGTGCCACTAAAAACGGTATAGATTTTCCCTCTGGAAGAAGGTATTTTTTGACCTTGTTGTTGCCCCCACAAAGTGCAATGTTTTTAAGTTTCGTTTCAGATTGTAAAGGGTGGTGCAACTCCGTGAGCTTTCCGTGCCGATTTGTTAAAAATGTAATTTCCTCCGATTCGGTGCGCTTGACCGCCGACTTAAAAGCCAAACCCATATATTTTTTAAAAAATGATTCCAGTTCAGGCTCGCTCATCGTTTGGTGAAACACCTGCGTTTCCGTGAACAATTCCACCATATACCGCGAATCTTGCGTTCCAAAGTAGGATTTTTGCGCTTTAACCCGCTTGTATGCGCGACCTAAAAGGGATTCACAGTCGGAAGTCGGTTTTGAAAATACAACAGATAAAATCATAGGAATTTTAGTATATAGGGAACCTCTAAAAATTGCAATTTTTAGAGGTAACTTTGAAAATATGATGTTCTAAGCCGTTGTATTTCAACGACTTAGAACTCAACGGCATCTCGAAAAAATTATCTAAAACGAGTTTTTCGAGATGCCCTATACTTCAATTGAAAAAAATGATACACTATATTGCTATGGGAAAGGTATTTGTTTTTGTAAACCAAAAGGGTGGCGTTGGAAAGACCACTTCTGCAATAAATATTGGGGCATACACCGCACTTTTTGGAAAAAAAGTTCTGCTTGTGGATTTTGACAGCCAAGGTAATATGTCGAGTGGCGTTGGAGTCAGCAAAGAAAAACCAACCATTTACGAACTTTTAGCGGGACAAGCTACACCTGACCAGGCAATAAAACATTCTTTAGTGCAAAATCTTGACGTTATTAGTGCTTCAATTGATTTGTCGGGTGCCGCAATAGAACTTGTTGACCAGCAAGACCGCGAATTTTTTCTGAAAAAAGCATTGCAGCCTGTGCGCGACAAATATGACTACATTTTTATTGATTGTCCGCCGTCGCTCGGAATTTTAACGCTAAATGGTTTGGCTTGCGCTGATTCTGTTTTGGTTCCGATGCAGTGCGAATATTTTGCCCTAGAAGGAATTACCTTGCTTTTGCAAACGGTTCGCAAGGTTCAGCAGGGAATTAACAAGGATTTGACGATTGGCGGAATTTTTTTTACGATGTATGACAGTCGAACTCGACTTGCCCAAGATGTTGTCATGCAAGTTAAAAGTTATTTTAAGGACGTTGTGTTTAACACCATAATCCCCCGAAACATAAAATTGTCAGAAGCTCCATCGCATGGGCAACCGATTTGTAAATATGACCCAAATTGTGTTGGTGCAAAAAGCTATCAAAAACTCGCAGAAGAGGTAATCAACCGTGGCTAGACAAGCTTTAGGCAAAGGGTTAGATGCCCTTATGCAGGAAAATCTATCAGAAGAACCAACAGTTTCTCCCGAACTTTCTTCAAATCCCGTAAGAAAACTTCCTAAGGGTATTACAACAGACCAAGACGGAACACTTTGGGTTGACCCAAACCTTTTAAAGCCTAATCCGCACCAGCCGAGACAGTATTTTGATGAAATAAAACTTGCGGAATTGACGGATTCTGTAAAACAAGAAGGCGTACTTTCGCCAATCATAATTGAAGACGCAGAAGATGGCACTTTTTTTATAATCGCAGGTGAGCGAAGGTCGCGGGCAGCACGAGCGGCGGGGCTTACAAAAGTTCCAGTTCAGCTTAGAAAATACACCGATGTTCGAAAACTTGAAGTAGCCTTAATAGAAAATATTCAGCGCACAGATTTAAATCCCGTAGAAGAAGCGCAAGCCTATGGTCAACTTATGCAAATGGAAGGAATTACTCAAGAACAAGTTGCCCAAAGAGTTGGAAAAAATCGCTCAACGGTTGCAAACAGTCTGCGACTCTTAAAATTGCCTGAAGATATGCTCACAGCGTTAGCATCTGGCTCTATAACTTCTGGACACGCGCGGGCATTACTTAGCATAATAAATCCCGCTGACCAGCGCGTTCTTTTTGGTCGCATTTTAGGGCAAGGGCTTTCGGTGCGGCAATGTGAGCAACAAGCGCAAGAGCTTAACGGTGGCGGACGAGCGGCCAAAAAAAATCCTAAAAAGGAAAAACCTAACGACTTTGCCGACCCAAATTACAAAGCACTTGAGCAGGGGCTTATAGGAACGCTTGGAACAAAGGTAAAATTGTCTGGGAATTTTGATAAAGGAACTATCACAATCGACTATTTTAGCAAAGAGGATTTAGATAGAATTTATTCCATAATTGTAAACAAAAAAACTGCCGAATCAGATTCCGCAGAAAAATCGTAAAATACTAAAAATTGCAGGGAGGTACTATGGATTTCTTAAAAAATCCTGAAATTCAAAGCGATTTTGACCTTGAACGATATTACAAGATTTTGTGTCCTGAATATCCCGATTTTTTGAATCCTTACGTGGCACTTCCGATTATGCAGCGGCTTGGCGGAATTGGACTTTTGTGCGGCACAGATTGGACTCCGCTTTTTCACAACAAATTTTTTTATTCCCGATTGAATCATTCGGTGGGAGTTGCCCTTATCATTTGGAATTTTACAAAAGATAAACGGCAAACTTTGTCGGGGCTTTTTCATGACATAGCAACTTCTGCCTTTAGCCACGTTTTAGATTTTAAAAATGGCGATTCCCTAAAACAAGAAAGCACAGAATTTCAGACTATTTCAATAATCAACGAAGATATGGAATTGAGCCAGCAACTTTTTAGCGAGGGAATTTACAAATACGAGGTTGACAATTATCACCGCTACCCCATTGCCGATAACGAAATTCCAGGTTTAAGCGCAGACCGTTTAGAATATATGTTTCCGAGCGGGGCTGCTCTGGACGCGCTTTGGAAAATGGACGAAATTGCCGATTTATATCCCCACATTTGTGTTTTGGAAAATGAAAAAGGCTTTTCAGAGCTAGGTTTTGACGATTCTTTTGCGGCAACGGCTTACACCAAAAAATTTGCGGAAATAGCGTTAATTTTGCAACACAACGAAGACAAAATTGCAATGCAACTTTTAGCCGATGTTATTTCTCGTGCGCAAGAATGTAATTTAATTTCAAATGAAGAGCTATTTATGCTAGAAGAACGGTCAATCATTGCAGGATTCGACAAAATTGCTTCTGACAAAATAGACAAGGAATTTTCCAAACTTTACCGCACTTTTCGGCAAATGAAAAAAATAATCCGCTCACAAAAACCGCTCCCCGACTGCTATTCAATTTCGCTAGAAGTAAAACGCCGCTACGTTAACCCAATCGTCCGCACTCAAAACGGCTACAAGCGCATTTCTCAAATCAGCAAAGAAGCCTCCGATTCTATACAAGAATTGTTGCATTTTTCAGATAGCGTTTACGGTTGCGTTCCCTACGCGGAAATCTAATGCAAAAAAAAGTTCTATTAATAGGAAGAAATAATTCACTTTTGCCGATTTTAAGCAATTACGAGGTGGAAGTTATTTCTTCCGTGTCGTTTTTAGATTCAGTTTTATTCAATTTTTTGCCCGATTTAATCATTTTCGATTCCCTTTTAGGAATTTCTGTAAACGACATTCGGCTTGTTAGGCGGGAAAAACGCATTTGTACCGCTCTAATTTTGATTATTTTTGATTCTTGCTTGGGCGAAGGTATTATCACCGCGATTTCACAATTCCCCCGAATCCTACTTTGCCACGAAATTATAGCAAAAACACCCAATTTTTTAAATAAACTTAATTTAATCTTAAACAAATCTGAAAAAACACTTCTTCCAAAATCAAGTTTTTCCGTAAAAAAAGCAATTTTTTATATTCACACCCATTTTTCAAGTCAATTTACCCGCGAAGATGTCGCCATTTTTTGCGGAATTTCAGAAGATTATCTTTCAAGAATTTTTCGCAAAGAATTAGGAATTGTTCTTTGGGATTACGTTATTTTGCTCCGCTTACAAAAAGCGCGTACTCAACTTTTAGAAAGCAATTCCACAGTTTCGGAAATTGCAAAAGAATGTGGTTTTTCAAGCGATGAATATTTTAACCGAATGTTTCATCGCCACTACAAAATTTCACCAGGCTCACTAAGAAAAGGTCTTGCCCCCTAGCCCACAAATTTGCTTAATGGACTTTTAGTGTCAAGTGTTTTATAATTATTTTATGAAAAATACAAAAAACAACGAACTTGCAGTTTGCGGTTTTTCTGCTGTAAAAACGCTTGAAAAACTCAATGGAGAAAAAATTCGTAGGCTTTATTTTACAAAAGAACGCGCCCCGCTTTTTGGTGGATTGTGCAAAAAATTAGCCGCCACAAAACGCCCCTACAATCAAGTGGAAAATTCCCAAGAATTAGAAAAATTATGCGGCAGTGTACATCATCAAGGGGTTGTCGCGATGATTGAAATGCCCGAAATTACCGCGCTAAATACTTCTATTACAACAAATTGGGTTGAAACAAAGCAAAATGCCGTGTTGCTCGACCACATTGGAAACGCAAACAATTTTGGCGCAATTGTTCGGAGTGCTGCATTTTTTGGAATAAAAAATATAATTTTGCCGATTGATGAATCTCAAACTTCAATTACTACAAGCACGTATAGGATTGCTGAGGGAGGCATGGAATTTGTCAACATTTATTCCGTAAAATCGATTCCAAAGTTGCTTGCGGATATGAAACAAAAAATGATGATTGTAGGCTCTAGCCTAAACGCGCAAGAACCTTGCAATAATCTTAAAACGTACACAAAAAACAAGCCCGTCCTTTTGATTCTTGGGAATGAGGAAAATGGAATCAGCAAAGAAACGGCTTCCTATTGTGAACACCTTGTCATTATCCCATTTTTCGGTATGAATCAAGGGGAAAAATCCGCCCCAAAAGTTGATAGCCTAAATGTTGCCCAAGCCGCCACGGTGCTTTTTTATGAACTACAAGGAGGTTCAAAATGAAAAACCTAAACAAATTTATAGTTACACAACTAATTTTTGTGTTTTGCCTATTGCCGATTTTTGCAGAAGGCGGAGTTTTTAAAATCGATATTCCAGAGGACGAAAAAAATATTACTTTTTCGGACGACTCGCCATTTGTCCTAAGTCTTGCCGCAGACATTCCAATTGGAACTTTAGGAATTGGAAGCTATGTAACGAGTAAAGTTTTAAAGCACAGCCTCACTTTTACAGATTACGATTCTAGCGTAATTTACAACAAAGATGACGTAAACGCTTTTGACCGCTGGGCAATGAACCCTTACAGCAAAACTTTTGACACTTTTGGAGATATTGCACTTGTAACAAGCGTTGCAACCCCAGTAGCACTATACACCGTTGAAGCACTTTTTGGAAATCTTGAATTGCGTGACGGCATAACTTTAGCCACCATGTACGTGGAAACGGCTCTTCTTGCAAATGGAATTAAGGATATTTTAAAGGTTTGCGCTCGGAGAATTAGGCCATATATGTATTTTGAAAATCCAGACAGCGCATCTCTTGAAAATCACGATTTTCAATTTTCTTGGCCAAGCGGTCATACGCTAAACGCTTTTATGGGAGCGACTTTTTTAACTTATACATTTTGTTCTTATTATCCAAATTCGCATTGGAAAATTCCCGTTATTGCAGTTTCCTATGCTCTTGCAACAGGAACAGGAGCTTTACGAATGTTGAGTGGGAATCATTTTTTCACCGATGTTTTAACTGGAGCGGCGTTAGGGAGCGCATTTGGCTTTGCAGTTCCGTTTTTTCACCATTTAGCAGCTAAAAATAACGCTATGCCACAAGCAAGACTTGGTAAAACAAGCGAATTTAAGATTATTTCAATGACACCTATGAGTTTACAAATGGAAATTCGTCTGTAAAAGTTATGGGCATCTCTAAAAGTCCACAAAAGTATCTTTATAGAGATTGCCCGCGAGTTTTCCGAGATTTTTTCGGCACAACAAGGAATAGAGAATGTCTAAAATCCTTGTATTTTGTTACGATTGGAAAAGTGGTGTTGAAAGATAGCGGTCGCCTGTGTCGGGCAAAAGAACAACTATTGTTTTTCCTTCATTTTCAGGCTTTTTTGCTTCCTCTAAAGCTGCCCACAACGCGGCTCCAGAAGAAATTCCCACTAAAACACCTTCTGTTTTTGCAAAATCTCTTCCTATAACAAATGCGTCATCATTTTGTACGGTCGTGATAGAATCATAAATTTTTGTGTCAAGCGTGTTAGGCACAAAATTTGCTCCGATTCCTTGAATTTTATGCGGACCTGCATGACCTTCAGAAAGCAAAGGACTTGTAGATGGTTCAACTGCAATAATTTTTGCATTAGGATTTTTTTCTTTTAGGAATTTTCCAACTCCAGAAATAGTACCGCCCGTTCCAATTCCTGCTACAAAAAAGTCAACTTTGCCATCAGCATCCTCCCAAATTTCAGGCCCTGTTGTTTCATAATGAGTTTTTGGGTTTACAGGATTATCAAATTGTCCTGGAATAAAACTATGGGGAATTTCTTTTGCTAATTCATTTGCCTTTTCAACCGCGCCACGCATTCCCGCAGAGCCATCGGTCAAAACAATTTCAGCTCCATAAGCTTTTAACAAAGAGCGACGTTCCACGGACATTGTTTCGGGCATTGTAAGAATACAACGCAATCCGTAGCTTGCCGCAACAGAAGCTAGTCCAATTCCAGTGTTCCCACTTGTCGGCTCAATTATTACGCTGTCATTTGTAACAAGACCTTCTTTAAAAGCGGATTCAATCATTGCTTTTGCAATGCGGTCTTTTACGCTTCCTGCTGGATTAAAATATTCAAGTTTTGCAAGAAGCCGACTTTTTAGTCCATATTTTTTTTCGGTGTTTGTAAGCTCCAAAAGTGGAGTGTGTCCCACTAAATCTGTAACCTTATGTGCAATACGTTCTGCCATATTACGCTCCTATACATTTCCTATATGTTTACTATGAAATTATATTACAGTAAAACAGACACTTTGTCAATAAATTTTTAAGTTTAGTTAGAATAGCAGTCAATTTTGACCATTTTCTGAAGGCACTAGATGTAATAATCAATATCCTCTTCATTTGTAGAGGAAACAACAAGGTCTTCAAGCGTTTTACTGTCTAAAAATGTATTGATAACATCAGAAAGTTCTTTCCACAATTGCAAAGTTTGGCAATCACTTGAATGTGCAGACGCATTTGTTGGCTGTTGCGCACAATTTACGGGAGCAAGGTCGCCTTCAGTTATTCTTAAGATTTCTCCAACGGTATATTCACTAGGTTTTCTAGCAAGTTTATACCCTCCCTGAGGTCCACGCACACTTTGCAAAAGCCCAAATTTACTCAGCAAGGAAGTTATTTGCTCAAGATATTTTACACTTATGTCTTGCCGCTCAGAAATATCCTTTAGCGCGATGAATTCGGTACTATCGTGCTGTGCTAAATCTATCATAAAACGCAAGGCATATCTGCCCCTTGTAGATATTTTCATGCTTTTCACCTAAGTTTTTAATTATAAAGTAATTTCATTATAAGTCAATTTTTCCTATTTGTCTAGTCATTTTATAGGAAATAAAAAATCAAGCTCTGTGCGCTAGATTCTCTATACTTGTTAAAAAGACCACTGTAGTTTATAATATTTTTATGGCAAACAAAAAGAAAAGTGAAAAGCAAACACAAAAATCAGGTTTGGCATTTTTATTATGGTTAATTGCAGCCATCATTTTGCTCGTATTATTTTTGGTAAATCAAAACAAAATTATATCTAATCTTAAATCAACGGATTTTTTTAATCGAGTTTCAGGAAAAACGCCCGCTTTCGTGCAGAATGCGACTTTATCTCCGTCCTCAGAAAACGAAAAAAATGATGTAGACCCGCTTGCTCCAATAAACATTGATTTTGACGATGGACTTGAATCTAATGACACACAAACAGGTGTTACTTTTCAGAACGAAGCCGCAAAACGTAGCTACGAAGAAGCCCTTGAAGAAAATCGACTTAAAATGGAAAATTTAAATTCTGAAAATAATCTTAATTCAGAATCATTTTTTGAACAAGACGATTTTTCTTCTGGCACAAACGTTGCAACAGCAACTGTAAAATCTGGAAGTGCAACTTCGCGCCCAGTGCCAGGAGCTGTAATGAACATTAAATTGTTTTTTATGACAATAAATAGCGATGGTTCTGTTAGCAGAAAAGAAGTTACGCGCGAAATGCAAAAAACGGATAGCCCGCTTGTAGACGCTATAAATGCCCTTATTATAGGACCAACGGCGGAAGAGGAAGATTTGGGGTATCGTTCGCTTGTTTCAAATGGAACACGACTTTTGAGTGCAAATGTGAAAAATGGGGTTGCAACATTAAATTTCAGCGGTGAATTTGAAAGGAATCAGTGGGGAATAGAAGGCACTCGCGGGCAACTCCAACAAATTGTTTATACGGCGACCGCTTTTCCAACGGTAGAAAGTGTTCAATTTTTAGTTGACGGCGAACTCCGCGAATTCTTAAGTAGCGAAGGCGTTTGGATTGGCACTCCGCTAAACAGAAATAGTTTTTAAATTCCGTTATTTGTTTCTATTACAACTTTTGCGCGTCATTCTGAGCAACGCAAGGTGTTAAAGATATGACGTTTGTTTTACAGAGAAATAGATTTTCGGGGCGGGCAACGCACGGACAACGCCCTACAACATTGTGCCATTGCCCCCTCGAAATAACAGATTTTCAAAAATTTGGCATTCAAGTCAGTTGTTACTAGACAGTTTCCTATTTTACCTTGTAACTTTTTAGAATTTTGTCAAAATAGGCTTTGTTTGCGCGATAAACGCTATCAAAAACGGTAAGCACAAAATAGTCAACGCCGCCTTGCGCATTTGTTGTAATAAAAACAAAACGTCGCTGAACTTCGGAATTTCGTTCGTCAACAAAATCGGGCTGATAAAGCACTGTGTTTACGCTGATTTGATTTCCTTTTTGATTGACCGATAAATGATTCCACAAAGAATAAAAGCCATTTGCACCTTCACAAATGCTCCGCACTAAAACATTTAAATTTTCTGGCGAAACAGAGGCGCGAGAACTCATCACAACGGAGGCAAAATCGCCTAAAAGCCACAAATTTTCCATTGCCTGCTCCCACTGACTGTCAAGCGTAACAGTTTGCGCATCAAAAGTGCATTTTTTAGCCTTTGACTTTTTTGCTTTTGCAAAAACACGCTCTTTGTCTGCAACTTGATTTTCTATTCCCCTAAAATTGTTAAAACTTTCGTCCGCAGAATCAGAAAGTCGCCCAACAGTTGAAACTACAAAAGTCTGAGTTCCATCTACAGCACGAATTTCTTTAAGATTAAATACAGGAATCTTGTTATCCCAAAAAAGCGTAACTGAACCGCCAAATTGCGCAATTTCCGTTTTTTGCGTTGTTGTCTTAAAAATGGAATCTGAAATTTCTGAATTTTGTCTTAAATTGGTAAAATCGTACATAATGCCGTGCAGATAATTTATTATGTCCGCATCGCTTGCTTCCGTTTCGCCAATAATTTTTTCTCCAGTGAATTCCATAAAATCAGAATCGGGATTTATTGTTAAATAAATAGTTATGTCCTTTTGAAGAAGATTTTCTTCTATATTATAGGGAGCAAAATAGCGCAACGCATAAGTAGATTCATTGTAAAACAAAATTCCAATGTACGATTCGCGCTGGAATGTGTTGTCGCGGTAGAAAACGTATTCCCCCGAAATGTCAGGTATTGTTTGCTGTACACCAGGGAGCGCATACATTTGTATAGAAATAAATAAAACGCTAAAAAATAAAATTATCTTTTTACAAAAACTCATAAAACCTCATCTTTTCGCGTTAAGAATTTAACGCAAGCAAAGCATCTTGCACAATTTTAGCTACGGTCTGGGCAGCATTTTCTAGCGGAACAAGTTGGGCTGTAGGCTGATTGCGCAATTTTACTTCTACATTTGGCAAATTTTTATCGCCGATTGTAATTCTCACGGGAAAACCGATTAAATCCATATCGTTAAACTTTACGCCAGGCCTTTCATCGCGGTCATCAAGGAGAACTTCGATATTTGCGCGTGTAAGAGCCTCGTAGATTTTGTCCGCAGCTTCTTTCATTGCGCCACTGTATTTTATTGGAACGATTGCAACGTGGTACGGAGCGGAACTCATTGGCCAAACAATTCCTTTGTCATCGTGAAAAGTTTCCACTATGCTTGCTAAAACGCGGTCAACTCCAATTCCATAACACCCCATTGTTGGCACAGCCGATTTTCCATTTTCGTCTAAGTAGCTTACGCCCATGCTTTGCGTATATTTTTTTCCCAACTTAAAAATGTGTCCCAGTTCATTTCCCTTGCGACTGTAAAAAGTTCCGCCGCAAACAGGACATTTGTCGCCAGGAACAACGGTTCTTAAATCCAAACTTAAAAAAGCCTTAAAATCACGATTCGGTTCAACGTGCAACAGATGGAATCCCTCTTTTCCAGCCCCCGTAATTGCGTCGTGCATATCGTTTACGCTGTTATCTTGCAAAATGGGAGCTTTTACATTGATAGGTCCCACAAAACCATGAGGTGCGCCCGCTATTTTAAGAATTTCTTCAGAATCGGCAAGGCAAACTTCACTAGCTTTTAGCGCAGCCGCCAACTTTGCCTCGTTTACTTCAAGGTCGCCCCGAATCAAAACGCATACATAAGAAATCGGGTAAAAAATGGCGTTTCCTTCTTTTACAGTTTTTAAGTCTGAGCAAAATGGCGCGTTTGACAAATCAAGGGAGCTATTTATAACGCGATAAATTAACGCCTTTATAAAACGCCTTGAAGTAGTCTTAAAAAATGATTCCATATCGGAAATAGAAAATACATTTGGGGTTGCACATTCTTCTGGAAGTTGGGAAGTTGGTGTTTGGGGATTGCCAGAATCATCAAGTGCGACATCGGGTTTACAAGAAGCTTTTTCTACATTTGCCGCATAATCGCAATCTGGACAAATAATTAGGGTGTCATCGCCAACATCACTTTCTACCATAAACTCTTCACTGCCACTTCCGCCCATTGCACCTGTGTCAGCCTTAACGGGAATCACCTTTAAGCCCAAACGCTTAAAAATCCGCAAATACGCCGCAGCATAAGCCTTGTAAGATTCGTCAAGGGATTCCTCGGTCGCATTTAAAGTGTAACCATCCATCATATTAAATTCGCGACCCCGCATTACGCCATAGCGCGGACGGATTTCATCGCGATATTTTGTGTTTATTTGGTAACAATTTATTGGAAGTTGCTTGTAGCTTGTGAGTCCCTGCCGCATAATTGCCGTGTACGCTTCTTCGGCGGTGGGGCTAACAACCATATCTTGCTGCTGACGATTTTGCGCTTTTAGCATTTGCGGACCAAAACTTTCCCAACGACCGCTTTCTTTCCAAATTTCGCCTGGAACTATAACGGTCGGTTTAAATTCGACTGCGCCAGATGCGTCTAATTCTTGGCGGATTATTGATTCAACTTTGCGATACGAGCGCAAGCCCAATGGCATATATGTGTATAGTCCGTTTCCGAGTTTGCGGATTAAATCGGCACGCATCATTAACTGA
This sequence comes from uncultured Treponema sp., assembly GCA_937900125.1. Classification (GTDB taxonomy): domain Bacteria; phylum Spirochaetota; class Spirochaetia; order Treponematales; family Treponemataceae; genus Treponema_D. The sequence continues at coordinate 14,028 of CALCEK010000285.1, forward strand.
TGACTTTGAATTACAGCTTCTGCAGGAGCTTCCCGCAATGTGTGAAAATGAATTTGAGATGTTTTCATATTTTGATTGTAGCGGAAAATGTCTTACTTTGCAAATGAAAAACGCAACTTGCACAAACACGCACTATGACGAGGGGAGATTTTTTGTCGTTTTAAACACAAATTGTTAGAAATCTGATATAATTTTTATATGTCCGTAACGAGTCATTTTGCCCTGTGTTCCAGCTCATCTCATGCCAGTCCATAAAACTCCGGCAGGCGAGACGGGCCCCGCCTTTTGTGGGATGATGCACACACTTCCATCTGTCTGTTCAATTAAAAGCGGCAAAGATACAACAAATCAAGACACAAACCAACTTCCGAACCCGACACGAAAAAAGATGACTGACCTTCCGGCCGTCTTTTTTTGTATCTTCGCCCGTTCTTTTCAAACGTCGAAACCAATCGGAAAGTTAATGGCAATATGTTGAAAATCAAGAATATAATAATCTTCCTCATCGGAACGCTCCTCCTCCTTGCGGCTTGTGACCATACCCGGAAGGCGAAAAATGACACTTCGGAACAAACGGTCGTCCTGCCGGCCTTCGACAACGACTCCGCCTATGCGTTCGTGAGTGCGCAGACCGGCTTCGGGCCGCGCGTGTTAGGCACGGAGGCGCACGAGAACTGCCGACTCTGGCTGCTCAGCAGG
>CALCEK010000286.1 GCA_937900125.1 uncultured Treponema sp.
GTTTGCCGTTGTTGAAAATAATCAAGCATATATTAAATCTTTAGGTAAAATAAAAGATTTAAGTATAGGGAAAAATATTCAAAGAGAAAAAAATTCCGCATTGGCAGTTGCTACCGGTTTTGAAATGTTTATTGATATAAACGTTGGTTTTAAAAAGGAATTAAAAACTTCATCAAATATCGGTGTAATTTTTTTCCAATAAATGTTTGGGTCAAAATCACGGAAAGTTGAAATCACTCCTTCTTGATTTAAGATTGAATTAAGTGTAATTTCAGATTCATTAAATGTTGCTCCAGAGCTATTTAAAAAGTCGAGTGTTTCCTTAAATTCTTTCCAATAATGCAGAGCCGCTTCTTTATCAACAGAAACGTTCACAGAGGATATAAATTCCTTTATTCGTATCGTAATATCAATTTTTCCGCGAACTATCTTTGCCGTGATTTTTTCGCGGATTTTACTTTCAACAGGATTTAAAAACGGAGGGAGATTTATGTTTAAATCTAAAAAACGGCTGTTTACGGAGCGAATTTCCACAGAAATCTGCGTTCCATCTACAACACATTCTTTATACGCATACCCCGTCATACTATTCATACAAAATTTCCCCTCAGAATATTTTTTGCACTTCAAAAAACTTAAAAATTTTGAGATTTTTTGAATGTGCCGATGAGTTCTAAGTCGTTATAATACTGAACTTTATAACATCTTAAGAATTTCTTGCCCGACTTTCCAATTGTTACCAGCTCCCATTGTAACAAAAATATAGCCATCAGAATTGGTGTTTTTGTTAAGTAATTCAATGCCCTTTAGAGTCGCTTCTTCAAATTCTGGGCAGTAGTATACATCCTTATGGTATTTTTTTGTTTCTAAAGCCAAATCTTCGCCACTGATATTTGCATCTTTTGGATTTTCGCGTGCGCTTGCATAGATTTTGTTCAATATAACAGAATCGGCATCCTGAAAACTTTGGGCAAATTCTGTAAAAAGTGCGAGCGTTCGGCTATAGGTATGGCTCATAAAGTCAACGATTATTTTATAATTGCTGTAAAAATTTTTGTAGCCAGAAAGTGTGGTTTTTATTGCCGTCGGATGATGCCCATAATCGTCAATAAAAATTACTTCTTTGCCCATTTTTGTTTTTGCGCGTCCGATAATTTCTGAGCGTCTTTTTCCGCCAGTAAATGAGCGTAGCGCGGTGCGAATGGTGTCCAAATATAAACGCGAATCTTTTTTGTCTTCCCGCAAAAGTTCAAGGCAGAGTGCCACGCTAGCAGCGGCATTCCGTACCATGTGGTCGCCAGGCACACAAAGTGCGCATTCCCCAATTGCATCTATGGTGAAAAACTGAAATCCATTTTTACAATCGCCAAAAACAATTTTGTAGTCGCCTTTTGCATTTGTTCCATAGGGAATAGCCTGAATGTCAGCTCGACGTTTTAAGACAATTTCAATAGTTTGGGAAGCCCCGCTATCATCGGCACAATAAAAAACTTGACCATGTGGGGGAAGTTTACAAATATAATCTACAAATGCCGCCTGAATATCCGTAAAAGTTGGGTAATAATCTTGATGGTCGCTTTCTACGGAAGTTAAAATGATTTTTTGCGGCTCAAATGCTAAAAAATGTCGCTGATATTCGCAGGTTTCGGCGACAAAATAGTGTTTTTTTTCAGAATCAAAGGCTTTTGCGGTCATTGTGCAGGAATCGCCAAAAGATGAAATTATGCTCCCCGCCAAAACTTGCGCATTTAAATTGACTGCTTTTAGGAGTGTTCCGACAAGTCCTGTAGTTGTGGTTTTTCCGTGTACACCACAAACCCCTACACTGTATGCGTTGGAAGCGGAAGAAATTGCTCCCAAGGCTTCGGAATAAAGCAACATTGGAATTTTGCATTTTAAGGCTGCTTTAAGGTCTGGGTTTGTGTCAGGATTGTAGGCACTTGAATAAATAACTAATTTTACATCTTCGCTGATGTTTTTTTCGCTGAATGGAAGAGCTGTAATCTGATATTTTTCTAAAATTGAATCGGTGTAAAACCGCTCAGACACATCGCTTCCTGTGATTTTTGCATTTCTTGCGTAAAGAATTTCCACAAGAGCCGCCATTCCAGTGCCTTTTATGCCGACAAAATGAATGTGAAGTCCCGAACAATTTTTGAGTAGGTTTGCAGCTTCCTTATCCATTTTATCTTTGTCCAGCAAGTTCTATATAAATTTGGTCAGCAAGTCCAAATCCACCGTTTTTTGTCAAGGCTTCGGCATAATTGTCGTAGAGCATATCTTCGTACATATCGCGAGCGTAGGAATTTTCTTCGCCTAGCAAGGAACTTTTTTGAATTGTGTTTCGTGCAGAAGAAAGCATTGTTTTTACAAGATAATTTTCTAACTCCATTGATTGCGCATACAATTCGGACGTTTTGTCAATTTCGGGAGTTTTTCCGTTTGCGCCTTTTGTTGTAGCCGCAAAGCCCTGCGGTTTTGCCTTTCTATCTGATTCAGATGTATAGAGATTATAAAAGCCCTGCGTGTAATCGCCAGTCAAGCGGTGATTTTGCGCAATTTGAGATGAAGAAAGCCCTGTGCCAAGAGATTTTTCTTCGGAATCCTTATCTTTGTTTGAAACTGAGCGCAAAAGCGATTCGAATTTTCCTAATTCCGCTGATTGCTTTGTTTGCTCAAGAGATGCTGTTCCATTAGAAAGAGTTCCTGTTATCTGTGAACCTGAAATTCCGCTTACACCCATTTATTACCTCTTAAGACTTGCCGCCGTTTGTAACATAGAATCGCTTGTTTGTATTGCCTTTGAGTTGAATTCGTAGGCTCTTTGAGCAACAATCATTTGAACCATTTCGTTTACAACAGAAACATTGCTCATTTCTAGGAATTTGTGTTTTGTCACACCCATTCCATCAATTCCAGGACGACTTGCAATCGGGTCGCCAGAAGCATTTGTTACTTTGTAAAGATTATCTCCAAGATTTTCTAGCCCCACGCTGTTTGGAAAACGATACAATTCAAGCTGCCCTACTTGCACGGGTTCAACATTTCCATCAACTTTTACGGTAACACGTCCCATATCAGAAATTGCAAGAGTTTCTAATTGAAATCCCTCTGGCAAAATGATTTCTGGAAATACTCTTAAACCGTTTGCATTTACGAGTTGCCCTGTTGAATCAACTTTAAAAGAACCATCGCGTGTATAGATCGGAAGAGCGTCGTGTAGGGAAAGAGTGTA
>CALCEK010000287.1 GCA_937900125.1 uncultured Treponema sp.
CCGATCTAGATGTTCCTATTTGACATAAAACTTTTTATAAATTACTATAGAAAGGAATGATTCTAAGGAAATGCTGATTGTGTTTATCATTTTGAACATTCAAGCGTTGTCGCAAATAATCTGAATAAATTATATGGGTAACTTACTATTTAAGTTATTTCCCTATAGAGATATTTCGCCACGTGTGCCTAATGGTAGAAAAGTTCAATATGAAAAAATTGGCATTTTCCTAAATACAATTAGGAGTAGGAAATGCAAACAGTGTTGTACATCGCACTCCCCGTTGCAGGAATTGTTCTTGGATGGACTATTCGCTGGATTTATGCCAGATTTCAACTTTCCGCGTCGGAACAAAAAGCTGAACGCGTTAGGCAAGATGCCATAAAAGAAGCAGAAGCTCAAAAAAAAGAGATGTTGCTTCAAGCAAAAGAACAACTCATTCAGGACAGAAACCAGCAGGAACGGGAGAACCGCGAACGACGTGCTGAAGTTCAGCGTTACGAAAATCGTGTTACAAAAAAAGAAGAGCTGTTAGACCAAAAAAGTCAAGAACTTGAGCGCAAAGAAAAGGAATTTGCACAAAAAAATCTTGATATGCAAAAGCGAGAATCCGTTTTGCAAAGTCAAGAAGAAACTCTGCGAAAAGAACTTGAACGCATTTCAGGTTTAACTGCCGAAGAAGCAAAAGTTCTTATCATTCAGAATTTGGAAAATGACGCAAAGCGTGATGCCCAAGTTTTGTTAAACAAAATTGACCAAGAAGCTCAACTTACCGCAGAAAAGAAAGCGCAAGATATCCTTGTTACAACAATACAGCGGCTTGCAACAGAAACCACTGGAGATATGACGGTGGCAACAGTTTCTCTTCCGAGCGATGAAATGAAAGGGCGAATTATTGGTCGCGAAGGTCGAAACATTAGGACGCTCGAAACACTCACTGGGGTAGACATTATAATTGACGATACGCCAGAAGCTGTTGTAATCAGTTGTTTTGACCCTGTTAGAAAAGAAATTGCAAGAATCGCCCTTGAACGCCTTATTACCGATGGGCGAATTCATCCTGCACGGATTGAAGAAATTGTCCAAAAAGTAACTCGCGAAGTTCAACAAAAAATTTATGAAGAAGGCGAAAAAGTTCTTTTTGATGAAGGCATTCACAATATGGGGCAAGACGGAGTTAGAGCGTTAGGAAGGCTTTATTTTAGGACGAGTTATGGTCAAAACGTTTTATCACATTCAAAGGAAGTTGCCGAACTTGCAAGTATGATTGCTTCTGAAGTTGGGGCAAATCGTGAACTTGCAAAACGCGCTGCCCTTTTACACGATATTGGTAAGGGTGCAGAAAATGACAGTGACCAAAACCACGCAGAAGTCGGTGCAGAAATGGCACGTAAAATGGGAGAAGACCCGCGCATTGTAAATGCCATTGCCGCTCACCACAATGACGTAGAACCGCAAACTGTTGAAGCCGTAATTGTTCAAATTGCCGATGCCATTAGCGCAGCGCGGCCTGGTGCTAGACGAGAAACCGTTGACAATTATGCAAAACGCCTTGAAAACCTTGAAGAAACTGCCAAAAAGTTTCCAGGAGTTGAGCAGGCTTACGCAATACAAGCAGGTCGCGAGTTACGCATTTTGGTCAATAATGAAAAAATTCCCGATGCGGATGTAAAAGAACTTGCAAAAAACATTGCAAAACAAATTGAAACCGATTTGCGCTATCCTGGGCGCATAAAAATTACAATGATTCGGGAAACCCGAATTGTTGAATATGCTCGCTAACATCTTTAAGCTCCGCAAAGTTGCGGAGTTTTTTTATGGAAACTGAAGTGAGGAAATATATAATTCTTGAAAATTCTTTTCTTCGGCTAAATCATACCATTTTGACATTTTGACAATTTCTGTTGCTTTGTTTTTCCATTCGTCATTTAACAAAAGAATTGCACCGCTTAAAGCGGCATTTCCTGCTTGTACAATCGTTTTAAAAGTATTTTCAGGAATCATCCCTATAGCTAAAGCTGCATCTGAACTTAAAACACTGCCAAAACCTCCTGCCAAAAAAAGTCCGCAGTCATTTTCGTTAGATTTTGTTTTCAAAAACAACAAAGCACTTTGAATTGCGGCTTTTGCAAGTTGAAATTGTCTTAAATCGTTTTGAGTAAGACAAATTCCATCAATGAGTTCAACTTTATCTTGAGCAAATTTAAAAGTTCCATTTGAATTGATTGTGCCATTCGCATAAAAAGAGCTTACCGCTTCCAAAAGTCCAGAACCGCAAATACCTTTTGCCTTTTCTCCACCAATTACACTGCAACAAAATCCCGTAGGGGACTTTTTGTCGGGGTAAACACGAGCAATTGCACCATTTGAAGCCGTCATTCCACAAGAAATTCCTTGTCCTTCAAATGCGGGTCCCGCTGCTGAACTTGTGCAAATGATTTTTTTTTGTGATTTTAAGAAAAAGTTATGTCAATGTAATATAATGCGCATGATTCTGATGTTTTGT
>CALCEK010000288.1 GCA_937900125.1 uncultured Treponema sp.
TTCTGGACGAGCCGACAATCGGGCTTCACCCTTCCAACATTGAGGGCGTGGCCGGCGTGATGGACGACCTTTTGGCGGACGGCAATTCCATTATTTTGGTTGACCACGACACGCAGATTCTTTCGCGCGCGCATTGGATTGTGGAGATGGGGCCGGGCGCGGGAAGTGACGGCGGCGCGGTGCTTGCCGAAGGAACCGTCCGGCAGATTGAGGCGAATCCCAAGAGCAAAATCGGGCCGTTTTTAAAGGCGGCACATTCCGCTTTTTCTGTGGCAGAAATTCAGCAGACCTGCACGACAAGTTCAACTGCCGCTTTGCCGAAAACCCCGGTGATTGAGCCTGTCGAAATCACTACAAACGCCGCCACAAAAAATCAGCCTGAAATAAAATTCAGAAAAGCCGACGAGTCGGATATAAAAGAGATTCTTTCGCTTATGCAGGTCGCCGCAAAAAAAATGCAAGAGCGTATTGAAAACCTTCGCAAACAAGGCAATTCTGCGGGCGGAATTATTGAATGTACCTTAAAAGGTGTGCCAGCGGGACTTGGCGAGCCTGTGTTTGACAAATTGGACGCACTTTTGGCGCAAGCGATTCTTTCTATTGGGGCAATTAAGGGAATTGAATTTGGGCGCGGATTTTTAAGTGCAGATTCAACGGGAGAAGAAAACAACGACGGTATGGAGTCTACAGCGGAAGGGGTTTTATTTGCAAACAACAATGCGGGCGGCATTTTAGGAGGAATTTCTCGCGGTGACGACATAATTTTTAGGGCAGCCGTAAAGCCAGTTCCTAGCATTTATAAAGAACAAAATACTGTTGACAAAAATGGAAATAATGTCAAGATAGCAATTAAAGGGCGGCACGATGTTTGCCTTTGCCCAAGAATTGTTCCCGTTATAGAAGCAATGTCTGCGCTTGTACTTGCAGACTTATTGTTGCGCAAAAGAGAAAACAGGTGTTAAAAATGGAAGATTTTGTATCGCAAAAAATGAATGTAAAAAAACAAAAAGAAAATTCGGCAAACAAAAAAAAAGTATCGCTAAAAAAACCTCTCGCTTTGCTTTTTACACTATTCTTTTTTATAGTGGTATTTTGTTTAGTCGTAGCAATTCTTTTTTTTACATCTCTTAAAGCAGCCTTAAATCAAACAAATGCTACTCCACTCACTGTTGAACAAAGCGAAAAATTAGAATCAACTTTAAACGAGGCTTTTCCAAAACGAACTTCTAAACTTTTGACCGACCTTCCCTACCCCGTAAAACCCGCAAATCTTGACATTGCCTCTGGAAGTGCAATTCTTGTTGACGTAGAAACGGGCAGCGTTTTGTTTGAAAAAAATGCTGATATGAAAATTCCCCCAGCTTCGATGACAAAAATTGTAGAAATGTACGTTGTTTTAGAAGCGGTTGAAAATGGAAAAGTCAGCTTAGATGACGAAGTTCCGCTCCCTAAAGAAAGTTGGGCAGTAAATTTGCCGAGCGATGCCTCGATTATGTTTTTGGCAGAAGGTCAGCACGTAACGCTCAGAGAATTGCTTTTAGGACTTGCCGTTGCAAGCGGAAACGATGCTTCTATTGCGGTGGCGAATTTTGTCGGTAATAATATGGAAGATTTTGTTGCAAAAATGAATGAAAGTGTAAAACGCTTAGGACTTACGCAAACGCATTTTGTGGAATCAAGCGGTTACAGCGAGCAAAATATAACAACTGCGCGGGAATTTGCAACTTTTGCGCGGGAATACATTAGGCGTTTTCCTTTTGCCTTAAGCGAGTTTCATGCGCAAAAAGAACTGCGTTATCCGCTTGAAAAAAATCTCCCAGATAACAGAAAAAGCAAGGGCGATTCGGAAGCGGTTATCCAATACAATACAAACAAACTTTTGGGGCTTTTAGATGGTTGTGACGGATTAAAAACGGGATTTATTTATGAAAGCGGTTACAATATTTCTGTAACGGCAGAGCGAAACGGAACGCGCTTTTTATCCGTAACAATGAAAGGTCCAGGAAGCGGAAGCGTTCAAGGAAATAAGTGGAGAATTCACGATAATACAGAAATGCTTGAATTTGCCTTTGCAAATTTTGCCGATTACAAAGTTTCGCCTTCTGAGGAACACAGTTTTTCTGTGGGAGTTTTTGCTTCTTCGCAAAAAGCCGTGCGCCTTGTGCCAGCGTGGCAGGAAAATTTTACAGTTCCGCGCTTACAAGGGAGTTCTGCGCAAGAAGCGGTGCAAAAAGTTACGGTAAGGGCAGAAATTCCACGCTTTATTTCTGAAGATGTTTTGTGCGGGCAAGCGTGCGGCTATTTGGTGTTCCAAATGGGAGAAACTATTTTACAAAAAATTCCCCTTGTTTCCGATAGGGATTCTAGGATTCAAAACAAAACGCAAAAATTACTGCACAAAATTTGCAATGTTTACCTTAAAGGAAACCTCTAAAAATTGCAATTTTTAGAGGTAACTTTGAAAATGCGATGTTCT
>CALCEK010000289.1 GCA_937900125.1 uncultured Treponema sp.
TATTCATTATTTAGCCTTTTTCTCTTCAACAGCTATTACTTGTTTTCCATCGTAAAGCAAAGCGGGATTTTGATTTGAGCTGTCGCTGTGGGTGAGCATTTCGCTTGGAGACCAAGTTTTTCCGCCATCGTAACTTGTAGAAGCGTAAAGTTGAAAAACTAGCCTGCTTTCTTGAATGTGTTGCGCCTGAAAAACAAGAATGTCGCTTTCTTTTAGCGAAACAAAAGTGGGGGCAAAGGGATTTTGTGCATCTTCCATTGAAAAATCGAATTTAGAAAAACTGTGCGGCGAAGAAAAATCATCAAGCAGGGTGTAATTTAAAAAAAACGATTCTGAATCGGATTCTGTTGCGAATAAAATAAAACCGCCACCTGTTTTAGAAAAAACTCGCGGTGCAATAAAGGGAATTTCATTTTCTAAGTCGAATTCTAAAAAGGATTTTGCATTGTCTTTGCTTAAAAAAGTCTTAATTTTTCCGTTGTCGGTGGCGCAAACAAGAATTTGTCCGTTTTCATCTTGGGCAACGCTATAAATATGCGGAACTTCCCCAGAAAAACTAAATGGACCTGCAAAAATCATTTCTTTTCCCCAGTCGTTTCCGTTGGGGGAAGATTTGCAAGCTAAAAAAATGTTGGAATTTTCAATTTTTTGGTAAAACAAAAGCGCGTCATTGTTTATTTGATTTGAAGAAATGCTCAAAGGGAACGCGGTTTCTTCGTTTGTTTCCGAAATTACCTCTGGATTTCCCCAAAAAAATTGCTCTGAAAATATTGGAAAAAGAATCAGTGAAAAAAATAAACTGAAAACAATCTTAAATTTTGTAAGCGAAGAAAAATTCACCTCAGATAGCCCTCGATTCTATCATTCAGCTTGCGAATTTTTGCGGAACTTCTGTTTTTTGGTTCGGACAACAATTCCTGCACTAAAGTATGGGCTTCAATCGCACTTCCATTTTGCAAAAATTTTAGTGCGTCTTGATATTTTTGCTCATCTTCAACAGAAAGAATTATAGCAGATTCTTGGCCAGTACGCAAAGCAATTTCATCAATTACCATAGAAGCTACCTCGTTTTCAGAATCAAGAGAAAGGGCTTCATCGGCTAAAGATAAAACTGCCTGCAAAAGAATTTCATCTCTGCCAGCTTCGTTTAACGCTTCAAGTGCTTGTGCAGCAAGAGAGGCAGCCTTTTCTTTGCTAGAATTGTCAACTGGAAGTTTTCTTAAACCTAGCTTAATTTCAACATTAAAAATTAGCTCGTTTAATCCGCTGTAATTTGGATTTATTTCTTGTAAATCGAGTAAATCACTATATGCCTGTTTAGCGATACTGTCGCCCGTTGAAAAATCCGCATTCGCTAATTCTGTAACACGCGCACTAAAATTTTCAGAAAAGGTGTTTGGCGAAAGAATTTGCTCAATTTTTAAAGAAAGAATGTTCGCCTCGTGATTTCGCGGATAAACGATTTTTAGCTTTTGTAAAGATTCTTGCGCATTTTTAAGTTCTGTTTCAGCTTCTGCCCGCTTTTTTTGTTTGAGTAACACTTCCGCATTTTCAAAAGCAAGGTGCGCACTCGAAAGTAACTGCGACATTTCGGGATAAAGTGCGTCTTGTTGAGAAAGTTCCCGCCCACTTTTTATGGAAAGTGCCGTTTCTACAAGCGAAGAAAGTTTTTCAAGCTCCTCATCATATTCAACTTCCGAATCTATAAACTCAGCCCAATCTTCAAGTTCTGTTTTTGCTTCAGTCGTTTTTGAATACGCTTCGTCAAATTTTCCGTCAAAATAGTATTTTTTTGCTGCGGTTTTTAGCTCACGCAATCGAGCAACCATTAAAGGTCGCTGTTTTTCTGTAATCAGTTGTTTTAAAAGCGCAATTTTTTGGTAAAGCGCGTCTTGCACATCGCTATCTTTTCGTAGAGAATCATTTTCTGCCGTATAGTTGTATAGTGCTTCGTTTAATTTGTAATGTGCGTCCCGATATTTTTCGGTATCGCAAAGAATTTGCGCCTCATTGTACAAACGCTCAACCGCAACGCTAGAAGCACGAGCCTCTCGGTTAAAAAGTAGGGCATTTTTTCTTGCTTCTGTACACGTTTTTTGCAAAGCGCGTAATTTTTTTTCAACTTCTTCAAGATTTTTTTTAGAAATATTTTTTTTCTCCGCAGTTTGAACAGCATCAATGTCTAGCGGAAGTAATGAAAAAAGATTTTCACTTTCTTTATAAAATTGCATTGGGTGTTGCAAAGAAAGGTCTGTTTTGTCTTTTAAAGCTGGAGAAAGCAAAAAAAGCGTTTCTAAAGTTTCAGAATCTTCTCGGTAAATTTCGTTTGCAGCGGTAACGATTAAATCTTTTGCTCGCTCTTCGTTTGCGCTTTTTGCCGATTTTACACTTTTGTCAAAAGCTGAACAAAGTTCGGTATAGGCATTTAAGGCGAGTTGCGCCGATTCTAAAACAGAAGAAGTGTCACCTTGTACATTTTTTGGAAGTGAATTAAGCCATTTTTCCTTAAGAATATCTGAAATTATTTCATCATAAGAATTGAGGTCTTTTGCATTTTTTAGTGCGTTATCCCAAGGTTCGTCATTTTTTTTTCGCATAAAATCTGCAAGGAGCGAGTTTTTAGGCATTTCTTGTAAGTCAGCAGTAAGATATTCTGTTTCTCTCAAAAGTGAAATGAGGATTCTTGTTTTTTGCACAAACAATGTCAAAAAATCTAAACATTGAACATATTGCGCCTTTTGCCGTGCATTTTTAAAGCTTAAAAAATCATTAAAATTTTGCAAAAAATAAAGCGGATGCAAAAGTTCATATAGCGCAAAAAGATTTTCTTCCGCATTTTGCCGATTCGATTCTCCTGTTTGCTTAACAATTTCAGGATTTTTTAAGAAATTTGTTGTTTTTAAAACAGTTTCTCGCGTTTTTAAAAATAAATTTTCTGTAAAACTTTTCTTTTTATGTTCAAAGTGAGAATGGACAGCGTTTACAATACCCGTATCCTGTATTGTTCCAGAAATAAGGTGTTCTGCGCAAGAAATAGAATCGCCATTTTTAGCAGTGCCTTTTTGAATTTCTATTTCCCATAGATTTTTAAATTCTTCAGCAACGCTATCAATTTGTAAAACTAAAATTTCAATATCTTCAAAAAGAATATTTATTTTAGTAAAATCCCATTTGTCCGAAACATTTAGTTTCTCAAGCTCATCAAACGATTTAAAGTAATTTTCAGTTAATTCTTTTAACTGCGCAATCAATTTAAGAAAATTTTCAGTTTCAAATTTTACTTTTTGCGTAGAAAGAAGTTTTTCATAATACGTTAAAGAGCTTGAATCATCTAAACCAAAAATCAAGGCAGTAATTTCTTCTTGAAACTTTTGCTCTAAATGTAATTGATAGGAATACACCATTATTTCATTGAACACTTTTGGATAAGAAGGAAGAGAAGCCACATCCGCAGGAGAAATGTCTTTTTTTCCGCCTGAAAATGCTTGTGAGATAAAAACGGCAAAAATCAGAAAAAAAACTACTTTTTTCTGCCAAAAATATGATAGTTTATCCATGGGAAAATAGGATGTGTTTTTTCCATCGTTGTAAGCCATTCCGTGCTGACCGTATTGCTTGCCAAAGAATCAAAAACCGTTGTAAAAGCCAAAATATTTTTCTTAAATTCATCTGAAGCAAAAACTGGAAGTTGCCCATCGTGAATCATTTTTGCCCATTCGCTAGACTGTGCTAAAAGAACTTCCCGCGCGGCAATATTCAAAAGCCTAGATTTTAGTCCAGTTTCAGAAGGAAAACGCTCCGTTAAATCTATCATTCGCTCGGTTGCCTTGCGCACGTAACGCATAGTCCAATTGTTTGAGCTATCTAATAAATCTTCTGCGTAACCAGAGCCACTTGCGGCACACGGATAGGGGGTAATTTTGGGAAGCGAAAATTGCTGCTGAATATGTTCCCTACAAAGTGAAAGTTCCATTTCGCCTCTATTTGCAACTAGCCGAATCAATTCTTCAAGCCACAAAATGCCCTCGTACCAAGTTTGCCCCAAAAGTTCAGCGGGAAAAACGCAGGTTAAAATTGCGTCTTTGCCATTTAAAAAAGAATGTGCTTTGTTTAAAAGCGCGTTTTTTTCTTCGTAAAAAGTAAGTGCGTCTTGTTTTGCCTGATTTTTTGCCTCTTCTGGATTATACAATTTTTTTTCATTGCCAGCTGAACCATTTGCCCAATACTTAAATCCCGTTTGAATGCGAACTTGGGAGTTTTCTAGGAATTCTTTTAAATAGGAATCGTTGCTTTCAAAACCTACATCGCGCACTTGGCTTCTGTAAGAACTAGCTTTTGAAAATCCGTTTTCAGAAACAAAATGCTCTGGCACACTAGAATCGCGGGCAAAAAGCACAAGCGACCTTTTTGTTCTTAAAGGCGAAAAAATTCCCGTTTCATTATTTTCTTCGGCAAACAAAATCGCACGAGTGTCTACAATAGTATAGTTGATTCCGTATGACCGCAAAACTCTATCTAATTTTTGCGACCAGCCCAAATACGGCAGGAAAAAGCCTTCGCCTGTTTCGCCAAAAAATGACCTACAAGCGTATAGTCCAGCTTCAATTTGCGCATTTAAAGCTTCGGGTAAGTCGGCGTAGTGGGGAAGATAAGCAAAAGTTGCCGCCGTCGGAATTATTTCCAAAAATCCTTTTTGCGCAAAAAGTCTAAATTGTTCTATCAAATTTTCCTGATATACTTCTACAAAATCAATTCGATTTTTTTTAAGTTGATTTAAACAAAATTGCGCCTGTTCAAAAAACTCTGGATTGTTGGCGTTTCGCTCAAGTTCCGCATTTCCAAAGGCGATTCGTTTGTCAAGAAAATCAATGTACTGTTTTTGAACACGCGGGTCGGTCAAAAGTGTACAAAGTGGTGCGTCTAAAACCAGCCCCACCTTAAACGGAACTGAATCTTCTTCTAAGCGCGAAAACATATTCAAAAGCGGAAGATATGTATAAGAAATTGCGTCAAAGAGAATTTCATTTTGGGCATCAAAATTTTGCTCTTGAATATTGCGGATATAAGCCTGTTCCGCAGAAATTATAAGGATAAGATTTTTATTTGCCACTGTTCTCTCCAGATTTCTTAACTAAAAATAACCTTAAAATGTTTGCCGATATTCCACAAATTGTTCGCGCAAAAGTTCTTCCATTCCAGAAAGTTCTAATAGCGGTGGAACATTTAGTTTTTTCCCCGGTTGCAATTCGGAAACCATTTTTGATGTTGGCGGAAGCAAAATCCGCGCTGTATACGCAAGTGTTTGAATCCCCTTTGACCCCAAATTGCATTTTAAATAGACAGAAAGATATTTTTTTCCAGTAGGAATGAATACATATTGTTGTCTGTCGGCAGGCGTAATTTGAATTTCAAAAAAATCTGACGAAAGTTCCGCTGTTTTTGAATCGAAAAAAACGGGTTGTAAAAAAAAGCCAGAAAATTCTTCATCTTCAACAAGGGAGGAAAATTGATTTTCTTGAATATCCCAAAAAACAAATACCCATACAGGGTTTCTTAAAACCGCATAAATTTTTGTTTCGTTGTACGATTGTGGAAGCGATTCAGAAATTTCTATATTGTCCGAAATTACAACATTTTCTTCCTGTCCTAGCCTTAATTCTTCTGCAAATTCTAACAATTCCCGAATTATAAATCTGCGATTCAAATTGTCAGGAATGTCTATACCATAATCGTCCGCAAGCGAAATTAAATCAGCAGTAGACATAGATTCTAAATGCAAGCGCGACAGGAATTCCTTATCCATAATAATGTAATAATCGCTAAAAAAGCCCATTGTGTCAAGCGAGTAATTGCCACACTTTTAAAAGCAAAATGCCGCCCCGATTCCCGCAATGCTTCCCAAAATCAGCCCCGCAAAAACATCGCTTGGATAATGCACACATAAGTATAGTCTTGAAAATGCAATTCCGAGTGCAATCAAAATTGCGCAAAGTCCCAGTGGAAAACCTATACAAATGATTAGGACGACGGAAGCTGCCGCTGCATTTGCGCTGTGTCCTGACGGAAATGAAAAATCTTTCGGCTTATAGCCAATCGGAATAATTTTAGAATTTTTGTTGAATGGGCGAGTTCGTCTTACGGTATTTTTAATTATCAAATTGCAAACAACGGAAGCTAACGCAAGAGAAATAAGAAGTTTTCTTGCAATGTCAAAAAAATCATTGTAAAACAACAAAATAGCGCATAAAATCCAAAACAAACTG
>CALCEK010000290.1 GCA_937900125.1 uncultured Treponema sp.
GTTAAAAAATAATGCAAAAATTCAATTTTGCAGTCCAAGCGGAACGGATGCCGTTGATGCCGCAATCAAACTTTGCAAAACAGCAACTGGGCGCGGAACGGTAGTTGCCTTTAGCGGTGCGTATCACGGAATGGGACACGGAGCTTTGAGTCTTACGGGAAACTTGGGTGCAAAAGAAAAAATTCAAAATCTTATGGGCGGAGTGCAATTTTTGCCCTACCCGTATTCTTATCGTTGCCCATTTGGTCTTGGCGGAGAAGCGGGAACTCGTGCGGCTTGTGCTTATTTTGAACGAGTTTTAAAAGACCCCGAAAGCGGAATTCCGCGTCCTGCAGCCGTTATAATTGAGCCGATTCAAGGTGAAGGCGGAGTGATTCCTGCCCCCGTGGAATTTTTGCAGACAATTAGGCGAGTTACAAAAGAATTAGATATTCCGCTGATTGCAGACGAAATTCAGTGTGGAATTGGTCGTTCGGGAAAATTTTTTGCTTTTGAATATGCAGAAATTGTTCCTGATGTGATTCTTTTGAGCAAGGCAATTGGTGGAAGTCAGCCACTTTCTGTGGTGGTTTACAACAAAAATCTTGACAAATGGCTTCCAGGAAGTCACGCTGGAACATTTCGCGGAAATCAGCTTGCAATGAAAGCTGGAACAGTTGTTTTGCGCCGAGTTAGCCAAGAAAATTTCCTCTCAGAAGTAAGAAGAAAGGGCGATTATTTGCGCTCAAAAATGGAAGAATTAAAAAAAGAAGTGTCAATCATCGGAGATGTTCGCGGAAAGGGACTAATGATGGGCGTTGAAATGGTAGACCCTCGTGGAACAAAAGATTCACTTGGCTCTTTGCCCGCTTCAGACAAAATTGGAGCCGCTGTTCAAGAAGAATGTTTTAAAAACAAACTCATTATCGAAAAAGGCGGAAGAAACGGGGCGGTAATTCGCTGTCTTTGCGCACTAAATGTGAGCGATTCTGAAATTGACACAATGATTTCGATTTTTGCCGCAGCAGTAAGAAAAGTCGATTCTGCCATAAAGGAAGGAAAATTTTGAGCGAACAACTTCCCTACTTTTTGGATTCAGATGAAAGTTCAAAAAACGCTTACACCGAACTTTTTCAAAAAACAAATGAAATTCTTCGGAATAGTTTTACAAAAAACTCGGCGTACACAGGCTTAGAACCGCAAGAACTTTCAGATAAAATTAAGAATATTGAAATTTTACCGCAAAATGGCAAAGGCACAGAAAAAGTTTTTGACGAAATTACAAAAAATGTCATTCCGAACTTTTTGCGAACTTCATCAAATGAATATCTTGCGCATTTGCACGGACCATCTCTTTTAGAATCTCTTGTAGCTGAAAATATTCTTAATGTGTTCAACCAAAGTATGGACAGTTGGGATCAGTCGCCCGTTGCCACAGAAATTGAACTTGCCACGATAAAAATGCTTACCAAACTTTTTGGCTATTCAGAAAATGCGGACGGCTGTTTTACCAGTGGCGGAAGCCAGTCAAATTTAACTGGAATTCTTATGGCACGCGATTGGTTTTGCAAAAAAATTGGTCACGATGTAAAAAAACACGGACTTCCACAAAATTATGCAAAGTTTCGCCTGTATACTTCTGAAATTTCGCATTTTTCTATGGATAAAGCCTGCCATTTGCTCGGTTTAGGTTATGATGCGGCTGTAAAAGTGCCTGTTACAGCGCAAAAGAAAATTGATATTCAAACACTTTCAGATTATATTAAGAAAGATATTAACTCTGGGAACATTCCATTTTGCATTGTTGCCACAATCGGAACAACAGATTTTGGTTCAATCGATGATATTTGTGCCCTAAAAAAAATTGCAGACAAGTTTGGACTTTATTTACACGCGGATGCCGCCTATGGAAGCGGACTTATTATGTCGCAAAAATATCGTGAACGCGCTGGGGATTTTTCTCTTTGCGATTCGATTACGGTTGATTTTCATAAAATGTTTTTGCAGCCGATAAGTTGTAGCGCGATTTTGGTGCGAGATTCTGAACTTTTTTCTCCGCTCGAACTTCATGCCGACTATTTAAATCGCGAAGAAGACGAAGAAGACGGCTACACCAATTTGGTCGGAAAGTCTATACAAACGACAAGGCGTTTTGACGCATTTAAGGTTTGGGTTTCTTTTCAAACACGCGGAAAAAATGGATTTGAAAAAATTATAAACACTTGCATTGAAAATGCGGATTATACCTATACAAAATTAAAGGAAAACAAAAACTTTGAGGTTTTATTAAAACCTGAACTAAGTGCCGTGGTGTTTAGGGCGATTCCTAAAAATAATCTTAAATCAAAGGAAATTGACGAGTTGAACAAAAAAGTCCGAAGACAACTTCTTCATAAAGAAGGAATTGTAATCGGACAGACAGTAAATGAGGGAAAAACATTTTTAAAATTTACGCTATTAAATCCAAATTTAACCACAAAAAAAATCGATTCAATTTTAGACACCATATTGAATCTTGCGTGTCAAATTGCTTAGAATCTTAAAACTCCCTTAAAAACAATACAACTTAAATCTTTGTAGCTAGAAAAACTTCCCTTTTCGTCAATTCCAGGAACAAAGAAATTTGCCGCGCAAGAAAGCGAAAGGTTGTCCGTTAAACTGTAATCAACTTGCGTTTGAATTGCACTGTCAAAATCGACTAAATGAACAATTCCGCCTAAAGAAAGCGAAAGATTTCCGCCTAAAAGCGAATAAGAACCTTGCAATGTTACAAGATGTGTAAAAAGGTCGCGGTCTAAATCAGAAAGTTCGCCAAAAACAAAATCCGCATAATATTGCGCAGTTAAAGTTAAGTCTCCGTGTAGCCAATCAAGACCTAAAAGCGAAATTAGCTGATTATTTTGCTGAAAAGCCGAATCGCTTTGGGAAAGTTGACTTGTTACGCTTTTTGAAAAATACCGCATCGGAAAAAATGCAGTTTCAATGCGAGCGGTAACTTGTCCAATTGGGATGCTAGAGTCAAGGGCAAACATAAGAACTCGTTTGTATTCCCCGCTAACAGTAACAGATGTAGGCGTTTCTGCTGAAAGTGTGTATTTTAAAATCGGTATATCGTCCCAGCCGTAAAATCCGTATAGCGAAAAATCAGCAAAACTAAAATAACCGCTCATCCGTATAGCGTATTCTGCATTTGAAAGCGTTAGCTTTGGCAACTCTACAGTTACACTTTCACTTTGGGAAGGCAAAATTGCGGGCGTAAAAAACGGAATCCAGTAAGCGTCCAAAATTAAGATTGAAGTAAAAAGCGAAACTTTTACCGCGTCAATTGCAAGTGAACTTTCGCTAAAATCGGAAGCAAAAAGATTTGTTTGGTCTTTTGGACAAAGCACGTCCGAAACCGTAATTCCGTCTGCAACGCCCCAACTTGCACTTTGCCTACCTACGCGAACAGAAAACCAAGAATCTTCATAAGTGTAATAGGCTTCTTTTAAGCGGAATAAATACGATTCTTTTCCGAATATTCTTTGCAAAGCAATTTCACTTTGAGCAGATTCGAGTGCGTTGTAACTAAGAGAGGTGCGCACGAACAAATTGTTGTTTCCCGCATAAAATGAAAGTTGAGAATCGAGCGATGTTTGTGCAAGGAGGAAATCAAAAGCGTTTTCCGTATAAGGCAATGCTACGACTCCTTCCGTTATAAGTTTTCCTTGAAAATCAAAAGTTTGGCAAAAAGATAAAAACCCAATTTTCAAAAAGAAAAGAATCACAAAAAATTTCTTTGCGCACTTCATAAGCCTACCGAATTGCCCCGCGTTCTAGCGCAGAAACCGTAAAAATAGAATCATCGAGCGGAATATCGTAACTGATATTTTTAATTTCAAGCAAAGTGCTGTGATTTGACTGAACATTTTTCATAAACATTTTTTGCGTAGCCCAATAACCGTCAATTTGGGCAAAATCTGAGCAAGTTAAAACGCGCTGTAGTGCATCTTGCCTGTCAAAAAACTCGCACTGAACCATCAAAAACGTTTCTTTAGAAATCCAAATAATTCTGCGCGGATTTTTTTCAGTTGAATCTTTAGAAACCGCCTGAACTTTATAGCAGTCGATTCCATTTACAGTTTCGTCTTCAAGGCGAGTAAAATTGTCTTTGTTCAGCCCGCGCTCGTCTATGTCTTCGTAGGTAAAATCTGTTCCCATAAAATCGTCCGCTTTGCCATTTCCAGAAATTCGGCGAGATTTTTTGGTAGCGGGCATATATAGCCAACTTTCGCCGTCTTTTTTGTTACCCGCTGAATCTTCTTTATGGTCGAACATCAAATACCCTACCCCCGAAACGTCTTTTGGCATTGTAAACACAATGACGCTTTTAGACATTTCGCCAAAATCTTTGCTCCGCATAATAACTTCGCGCACACGAGTTTTGCCTTTTTTGTCGGTGAGCGTCATCGTTGCGGTGTAACTTGACGTTTTTGCATTTTCTGCATCTTGGGATTTTTTTACAATGTCAAAGCCCGTCAATTCTTGAGCTAAACAAAATGCGCAAATTGAAGCAAATGCGCTTAGTGTTAAAATTTTTTTGATTAAAACCATAGTTTTCTCCTTATTATTTTTTAGTCTTCCCCGTATTTGTTAAAAAGAGCAATACTGGAGTGAGAGTATAATCTGCAACTAGCGCAGAACCTAAACCTATAATTGACAAATACCCTATTCTTGAAAGACAAGTCATTGGACTAAACACAAACACCAAGAACATTGCGCATAAGATAAAGGTTGTCATTCCCATAGTTTTTCCGATTTCTCTAAATGAAGTTAAAACTGCACCCTTAAAATCGCCTTGTTTTTCGTAATAAAATTTTATGTGATTTGTAAAATGGATTGTGTCGTCAACTGCGATTCCCAAAATCATCGGCATTACAGTCATTGTGAGCATATCAAGAGAAACGTGGAAGTAACCCATAACGCCACCAATCATCAAAACGGGCGCAAGGTTTGGAATCATCGCAATAAGTCCTGTTTTTATTGAAGAAAATGCGATTACCATTAAAACTAAAATTATACCGAACGACCCCAAAAATGAGCGAAGCTCTCCTTTTACGAGTTTTTCATTCATTTCTGCATAATTTACAACTTCGCCAACAACGCTACACTTTGCGCCAGGAAAAAGTTCTGAGGCAAAGGCTTTTGCTTTGTCTAAATCATTAGTCATTTTCTTTGCGTCATAGCCATTTAATTCTATGTGCAAGTAACTTGTTGTATAATCATCACTTACCCAATCGTACAAATCGTCTCCGCCAGAAATTTCGTACAAAAACATAATTTGTGTAAGCAAATCTTCGTCATCGGGGATTACATAAAATGCTTCATCATCATAATTTAATGTTCGGTTCATTTCTTTAATAATGCTTGTAACACTTGTAACTCTCGGTTTATCGCCAGAAATGCGTGTCATGCTCAAAGTGCCAAGGGAGTCAGAAAGTTTGTCAAGATTTTTTACAATTTCAGGATTTTTAAAGGAATCTTCTTCGGGATAGGTAATCATCACGTTGTAACTGTATTGACTTCCGAGTTTTGCCTGCATAATTTCAAGCAAACGCGCAACATAAGGAATCTTTTTTCCCATCATTTCGGTGTAATCCATATTCACGCTGATTTTAAAAAGTCCAGGAATCATTATCAAAATCAAAGCAGAAGCAACCGAAACAACTATCCAGCGAGCAGAAAGAATTTTTTCTCCGAATCGCACAAATCCAAAATCGACTTTTGTAGCTCCCGTTTTAGAATCGGCATTTTTATCAATTTCTCTGTCTTTTCCAAAACTTAATGAAATTGGAATTAAAATCATAACGTAAACATAAACGGCAAAAACGCACATTGCAGAACAACCGCCTGTCCAGCGGATAGGACCAATTCCCGCAAACAAAAACGAAACCATTCCCGCCATTGTCGTAATCACTGTAAAGAGAATCGGCCAGCCCGTTTCTTCAACTGCGCAAACAACCGCCTCTTTTCGATTTCCAGTTTTTCTAAAGTGCATCCTAAATGAATTGATGTAATGGATTGAATATCCCACGCTCAACGCCATAGAAAGCAAAACTGGAAGGGCAACCATTGTGTTATCCCCTTGAATTCCCAAATAAGCAGAAGCCCCTAACACCGAGCCGATTGCAAAAATTGTAGAAAGAAGCGGAATTATCAATCCTCGAATTGAGCGAACAAATAAAACAAGGCACAAAACCATTACCAAAAAGCCGACTCCTATGCGAATGACAACTTCGCTGTTTATCGCCTCGTCCTCCTCGTATTCTGTATAGGACATTCCTGTAGGCTTTATGGTAAATCGCCCCGTGTCGTATTTTGAATCGGTAAAAATCTCCATTGCGGGCGGAGTGATTTTCATTTTTGCCTCTTCAAGTGGCTCTTCGTAAGATTCAAGCGAAAGCACAATCCAAGTTTCTTTGCAGTCATCGCTTACAAGATTGTTTACCAAAGATTCGCGGGACAAAATAAAGTCTTTAATTTCTGCAAGTTCCTGCGGATTTTGAGGAATTCCGTCTTCAAAGGGATTTACAATTTCAAAACCGTCGTCCGTTCCTTTTGGAAGGGAAAGATTTGTTAGGGAAGTTACAGTTTTTGCATAAGGCACATTTTGTTCAAGGCGCGAACTTATGTCTTGAATTGCCAACAAAACATCGGGCGCAAAAACATCATCGGCCTGAATCAAAGCCATTACGCTGTCATCGCTTCCAAAAAGTTCTTCAAAATAATCTTGGTCAATTTTGATTTGTTCCCAATCTTGAAACCAATCTTCTTCATTTGAACCGAGTTTTAAGCGCGGAAGTCCAGAAAGGCAAAAAGCCGTTACCAAAACGATTCCCAGTAAAAAGAACCACCTGTTTTTCAGCTGAAATTCAGCAAATTTCCTAAAAAATGTGTTAAATCCAGAAACCTTCATATTTTGCTCCAAAAGAAAGTTACCTATAAATTACTAAAATTAGCTTAAACTAACTATAACACAAAAAACTATATTTGTCAAAAAGCAAAAATTATGCAATACTAAAGGAAATCTCTAAACAATGGGAGGATTTTATGGCAGGAAATACTTTTGGAAAAGCGTTTAAAGTTACCACTTTTGGTGAAAGTCACGGAGTTGCATTGGGTTGCATAATTGACGGTTGTCCTGCGGGGCTAAAAATTGATGAAGGCTTTATTCAAAACGAGCTAAATCGGCGTAGGCCTGGTGCTAAACAAATTGACCAAAACGGAAACGAAATTCAAAATGTTGCCGTAACCGCCCGAAACGAAGCCGACAAAGCGCAAATTCTAAGCGGCGTTTTTGAAGGCTACAGCACTGGAACTCCTATTGCAATCGCAATTTACAATTCTGACCAACATTCTTCCGATTATTCTTCTATTAAAGATGTATTTCGTCCAGGACACGCCGACTATACATTTGACAAGAAGTACGGTATTCGGGATTATCGCGGAGGCGGAAGAAGCAGCGGGCGCGAAACTTCTGCGCGAGTTGCCGCTGGTGCGATTGCAAAATTATTTTTAGCGCAAAATGGGATTTCTGTAACCGCTTACACAATACGAGCGGCGGGTATTTC
>CALCEK010000291.1 GCA_937900125.1 uncultured Treponema sp.
ACTACTCGAAGGAGACGTTCCTTGAGAAGCAGAACATATTCATAGACTTCGTTTTTTCTACGAGCAAGACGGTTCGCTCAAGAAACGCGGCGGAAAAGGTCGATTTTGCCGTGGAGTGCTTAATTGACATTAATGTGTGCAAACAGAGCCAACTATTTTTTGATTAGGGCTACAAGCGTTTTTTCGGTGGAAGAAAATGGTGTTTTTGTATAGTCGGAATAGAATTCAACGCTAGAAAAACTCGCTTCTGTTGAAAATTGCTGAATTTCTTGTGGCAAAATGGGGTAGACTTTTTCGTTTTCGATTACGGGAAGCAATTTTCCGCTACCAGTTTCTACATTTTGCACTAATTCAACGCTTCCGTCATCGCGCGACCACAATTCTGTAAAAAGTTTTGACCTTAAGCTTTTTCGCTCAGGCAAATTTGCAAGCGGTGCGGCATTAAATTGGTTGTAATTGTAAAGTTGCAAAACTAAAACACCATTTGCGCAAAGTAATTGGGAACAATCAAAAAAGAATTTGCGCATAAGTGTTTTGTCGTGGATTTTGATAATTTGGTTGTCTAGACTTGAAATTACATTGTAGAATCCCTTCCCCAAAAATCGGGTCATATCCAAATACGACATTTTAAAAAATCGAATTGACATAAGTTGATTCCGCCGTCGTAAATTCGCCGAACGCAAAAAATCGTTTGAATCTTCTATGCCCGTAACATCGTATCCCTCGCGAGCAAGCAGGTGTTCAAAAAGCCCAGTTCCGCATCCAACGCGCAAAAGTCTAGCTGGCTGAGAATAACAATGCAATAAATCTCTAAAAAACACTTTTTGTTCTTCGGAAACAGAGTACAATTCATCGTAGTATTCAAGAATATTTGAGATTATTTCCATATTTTTATTATAGGGGTGAAATATGGAATTTGCAAACAATTTTATTGCAACAAGTAGCATTTTTCTTCTATAATAATACTATGTTCCGTCTGTATGTAGAAAGAAAAATTGGCTTCGACAGTGAAGCAAAACGCATTTTTAATGAAATTAAGGGATTTTTGGGAATCGAATCTGTAACAAACGTTCGGTATTTAAATCGATATGATGTGGAAAATGTGAGCGATTCTGTTTTTGAATCTGCCACAACTCGCATTTTTTCTGAGGCGCAATCTGACGCGCTCATTTTTGAAAAACTTGAAATTCCCGATGGAACTTCTGAAATAATTTGGGAATACCTCCCCGGACAATACGACCAGCGTGCCGACAGCGCAGAGCAGTGTCTTTCGCTTTTGCGCGAGGGGCTTAAGGGCAGCGTTACGGTTGGCACTGAGCCGCCTAAAGTCCGCTGCGCAAAAATCGTACTTCTTACAGGCGAGGTTTCCGCAAGCGATGTGGAAAAAATCCAGCATTACCTTATAAACCCCGTGGACAGCCGCATTGCTTCTTCAGAAAAGCCCGAAACGCTTGCTATGAAAAGCGCAGAGCCAGCCGACATCGAGACCATTACGGGCTTTATCGGCATGGACAAGACCGCACTCGAAGCCCTGCGCACAAAGTTGGCTCTTGCAATGGATGCCGCCGATGTAAAGTGGATGCAGAACTACTTTGCTAAAAAGATGCGCGACCCCACCATTACCGAAATCCGTGTGCTTGACACCTACTGGAGCGACCACTGCCGCCACACCACGTTCAACACGATTCTAAAGGACATCAAAATTGAGGACGGCCCCTATGCAGACCTCTTTCGCTCTTCGCTCAAAGATTACACCGACATGAGAGCGGAGTTGTACGCAGACCGCACCGATAAGCCCGTTACGTTGATGGACATGGCAGTTATCGGTGCAAAGTACCTGCGCAAGAGAGGAAAACTCGACAACCTTGAAGTGAGCGAGGAGAACAACGCCTGTTCCATCTATATAGATGTAAAATACACCACAAAGGCAGACGGAACGCCACTTCCCGCCGGTGAGGAAGAAGTTGAGCGGTGGCTCCTTGAGTTCAAGAACGAAACGCACAATCACCCCACCGAGATTGAGCCGTTCGGCGGAGCTGCAACGTGTATAGGTGGCGCAATCCGTGACCCACTTTCTGCCCGCAGCTGGGTGTACCAGGCGCTCCGCGTTACTGGCGCGGCAGACCCCACCGTTCCGCTGGACAAAACGCTCCCCGGAAAGCTCCCGCAGATGAAACTCACGCGCGAGGCCTCTCAGGGATTTTCAAGCTACGGAAACCAGATTGGTCTTACTACGGGGCAGGTGGCAGAAGTGTACCACCCTGGCTACGTGGCAAAGCGCATGGAACTGGGCGCGGTGATTGCGGCGGCTCCCGTTGACCTTGTGCTGCGCGAAACTCCCGAAGCGGGCGATGTCATAATCCTCTTGGGCGGGGGAACAGGACGCGATGGCATAGGAGGTGCGACAGGCTCTTCTAAAGTACACACCGAAACGTCCGTGACCACAGCCGCCGCCGAGGTGCAAAAGGGAAATGCGGTGGAGGAGAGGAAAATTCAGCGTTTATTCCGCAACAAAGAAGTGTGCCTTATGATTCGTCGCTGCAATGATTTTGGTGCGGGTGGCGTTTCCGTCGCTGTGGGAGAGCTTGCGCCCGGACTAGACATAAACCTTGACGCTGTGCCAAAAAAGTACGAGGGTCTTGACGGCACCGAGCTTGCCATAAGCGAAAGCCAGGAGCGCATGGCAGTCGTTGTGCGCAAAGAAAACGTTGAGCGTTTTATAGCCGCCGCAAATGCAGAGAACCTAAACGCAGTTGTAGTGGCAACCGTTACCGACACAAACCGCATGGTCATGCGCTGGCGCGGAAAGACAATTGTAGACATTGACCGCAGCTTCATAGACACGGCGGGTGCTCCGCACGAGGCAAAGGCAACGCTTCCCTCCCCAAAGCGCGAAGAATGCCCGCTCTTACAGCCGCTTGCGTCCGTGGCAAAAGTACTCGGTGGCAGTGAGGGAGCAAGCACTGAAGTGTTCAAAACGGCATGGCTTACTAACATCTCAGACCTTGCATGCTGTTCCCAGCGCGGACTTGGAGAACGCTTTGACGGCTCTATAGGAGCGAGTACAGTTCTCTTCCCCTACGGCGGAAAATACCAGTGTACGCCCGAAGCTGGCATGACAGCAAAAATCCCGGTGCTTTCCCCGCGCGAAACAAGCACGGTGAGCCTTATGGCTTACGGCTACGACCCGCGCATAAGCGAGTGGAGTCCGTGGCACGGAGCGCAGTTTGCGGTGCTCTCTTCCCTTGTAAAGATTCTGTGCATGGGAGGGAACCCCGAAACCTGCCGCCTGAGTTTTCAGGAGTTTTTCGGACGTGCGGTAGACGAGGCAAGCTGGGGGAAGCCTACCGCCGCTTTACTCGGTGCGCTTTCCGCACAAAAGGCAAGCTACTGCGCTGCAATCGGCGGAAAGGACAGCATGAGCGGAACGTTTGAGCAGTTGAACGTGCCAAACACGCTCGTGAGTTTTGCTGTCACCACAGAAGAAGTGAAGAATGTTACGAGCGGCAGTTTTAAGAAAGCGGGAAGTCGCGTGTATTACGTGGGCATCTGCTTAGGCGATACGCTTTCACCGAGTTTTGCGTCATTCAGTCGCGTTGCAAAGCTTCTTTATGCGCTCAACAAGGCGGGCAAAATTAGCGCGATGTACCCCGTGTGTGCGGGCGGCGTTGCCGAAGCCGTGAGCAAGATGGCGATGGGAAACCGCATCGGCTTTAGCACAGAAGGCGGCGAGTTTTTCGTACAAGACGCAGCATGGTTTATGGGCGGTGGCGTGGCACTTCCTGCGTTTTGTGCGGGGCTTTTGCTGGAAACCGATGCGGACTTACGTGCGGAGGCGGCTGCTGTTTCAAACGAAGTATTCGCAAGCGGCATAAGTGCGCCCTTGCTCGAATACACCCCGCTTATTACGCAGATAGGAACGACGACCTCAGAGCCTGCAATCGTACTCAAAAACGCTGACGGAAGCGAGCGGCTTCGTATCCCGCTCTCAGACATCGAAGTGGCGTGGGAGTCAAAACTTTCAGCCGTGTTCCCGCCAGTGAGTGGCGAGGCAGAAAAAAACACCACGCAGACGCTCCCGCAGTGGGCAAAGGAGGAACACAAGAGTTTTGCAGAGGCTCGAGTTTCCTTTACGGCAAAAACAGGCAGCGCAAAGCCGCGCGTCATCATCCCCGTGTTTCCTGGTACCAACTGCGAGTATGACATGGCACGGGCGTTCAACCTTGCGGGTGCAGACACGCACATCCTTGTGTTCCGCAACCGCACTCCTCGCGACTTAGCGGAAAGCCTTGCCGCACTCCAAGCGGAAATTAGTGCGGCAAACATCATTGCATTTGCTGGTGGCTTTAGTGCGGGCGACGAGCCTGACGGAAGCGGCAAGTTCATTGCGAACGTTATCCGCGAGGGGCGCATTGCGGACAGTATTATGGAGCTTTTAAAAAATCGAGATGGTCTTGTGCTGGGGATCTGCAACGGCTTTCAGGCACTTATCAAGACAGGACTTGTGCCTTATGGCGAAATCCGCGAGCCTTGTGCTGATGCGCCCACGCTCACGTTCAACACGATTGGTCGCCACATAAGCCGCGTTGTGCGGACTCGCATGGTGAGCGCAAAAAGCCCGTGGGCGAACGATGAAACAGTGCTTACGCCAAAGACGCACCTTATCCCCGTGAGCCACGGCGAGGGGCGAATTATTCTTTCGGAAGAAACAGCGCAGACGCTTTTTGCAAATGGTCAGGTGTTTACACAGTACGTGGACGAGGACGGGGGACCGACAATGCGCGAGCCAGACAACCCCAACGGTAGCCTGTTTGCCATCGAAGGCATGACCAGCCCCGACGGTCGCGTACTTGGCAAAATGGGACACAACGAGCGCACACTTGGCATTGACGGTGTAGGCGGAAGAAGCGCGGGACTTTTTAAAAACATTCCGCGTGACGAAAAAAACGAAAGCACTTGCCAAAATATTTTCCGCGCGGGAGTGTCGTACTTTGCTTAAACTTTGCAGAAAATATTTTTTTTGTTTCGGAATTTTTTTTGCGTTGCTCTTTTTTTCTTGCTCAAAGTCGAGTTGGAAAAATTCTTTGGAGCAGGCAAAAAATCTTTCGCAAAAAAAAGGAAAGCCGATTCTTGGATTTGTTTGGAACGATGATTCTGATTCTAAAATAAAAGAAAATGTTTTGAGCGATAAAAATTTTTCTTCTGAAATGGAAAATGATTTTGTGCTTTCTTTGATTCCTGTTGACGAGGCAACTAAGACTTTGGGCATACAAAAAACACCAATGTTTGTCCTACTTTCCGCTGAAGGTTTTTTGCTCCAAACTATTGACTTTCCAAATGCTGAAATTTTTGAAGCGGAAAAAATAAAAGACAACATTCAAAATGGAGAAACTGAACGCCAAAAAATTTCTTCACTCATAGAAAAATTTAAAAATTCAAATCGAATAGAAAAAATAAAAAATTTCGATTCACTTTTTTCTGCAACACCGCGTCAGAATCGTAAGCCCCTAATGTTTTTTTTGTCCGAGATTCCTTACCTTGATGAAAAAAATGAATCGCATTTAGTTGGCACTTACGCTTTAGAAAAAGCATTTTTCGATTCTGGAGAGGCACTAGAAGCAGGCGATGTTGAAAAAGCGATTGACATTTTTTGCGACACCGCGTCCCTTGCCGTTCTTTCTGACGGAGAGCGACTTGAATGTTTTTACACCGCGTCTTTGATTCTTGCGGCATCGGGAAGCACCGATTACGAGCGAATGCTTTTACTTTTGCAAAAA
Organism: uncultured Treponema sp.; assembly: GCA_937900125.1. GTDB lineage: Bacteria > Spirochaetota > Spirochaetia > Treponematales > Treponemataceae > Treponema_D. The sequence goes on from CALCEK010000291.1 coordinate 5,778, forward strand.
CCGCAGGACAA
>CALCEK010000292.1 GCA_937900125.1 uncultured Treponema sp.
CTTCTTGTAACATTACTTTATCTTCTTCAGTTATATCTGTAAAGTATTTATTTAACTTTTTATTTTTAGATATTGTATTTAATGGATAACCTGGATTTATTTTATTTGAAGGCTTGTCTACCATATAGAAATCTTCTTTACTCCATGTATATGTGCTTTCTTTTCCATTATTGATAACAGCCATTCCATATACCCACCTACATGTTAGTTTTCCTTTAGTTCCATATTCCTTAACAAGATCAACATAATGATCTATCATTTCTTCATCATTAAGTCTTTTTCCATTTACACGTCTTACATACATACCTGGTTGCTTTTCTTCTGGAACATTTTCTAAATATAAATTATCATCCATTGCAAATACTGGAATATCTACAACCTTTGAATATGCTCTAGCTTTTAAAACAGCATTTTCTATTTGAGCGGATTTTTTTACAATGTCCTCATAAAAATTTTCTACGGCTTCGCGGAAAACTTCTTTTGTTCCACAATTTTTGAGTGCTTCTTCAATATCCAAATCAAAAAGCTCCAAAAAAATTTCTGCCGCATCTCCGCAAGAATGTTTTCGCCTGTCAACTCCGTCCCACGTTGAATTTTGCTCAACAAAATTTGAATCGCCTTGATGGAACAAAAGTTGCTCGGGCAAAAAATGCGCAATTGTTTCTTCTAATTTTTTGGGGTCAACTGGTTTAGAAAGATAAGCTTCAAATCCCGCAGAAAAATATAATTCCCGCGCACCGCTCACAGCATTTGCAGTAAGCGCGACACACGGCGGACAATGAATTCCTTTTGCCGCCTTTAAAATCTTTAGCATTTCAAGCCCGTCCATATTCGGCATAAGGTGGTCGATAAAAATAATGTGGTAAGAATTTTCTTCCGCCTTTTTAAGACCTTCTTTTGCACTTTGAGCCGTGTCTATTTGGATTCTAGTGCGTTTTAAAAGCCCCTTTATTACCGTAAGATTCATCGGGGTGTCGTCAACAACCAAAATGTGTGCGTCAGGTGCCTGAAAACTTTCTTTGTAACTTGTTGCCTTTTTAGAAAGTGCGCGTTCTATTTCTTCCGCATCTCCAATTTCTTCCCAATCGAGGACTTTTTGTTTTACGGCAAAACTAAAAGTGCTGCCTTTGCCATAAATGCTCTGAACCAAAAGTTCGCTATCCATTTGGTGTAAAAGTCCATTTACAATGCTCATTCCAAGACCCGTGCCTTCGATTGCACGATTGCGACTTTCTTCAATTCGCTCAAATGGCTTAAAAAGTTTTGGTAAATCCTCATCTTTTATGCCGATTCCAGAATCTCGGACAGAAAAACACAATTCAATTTCTGCGTCAGAAATTTTTTGTGCACCAACAGAAAGCATAACTTCGCCCTGCATCGTATATTTTACGGCGTTTGTTAAAATGTTTAAGGCGCATTGTTGTATGCGCACAGAATCGCCATTTAAAAGATGCGGAATTGTCGGGTCAAGGTCTACAATAAAAGTCAAACCCTTTGCACTCGCCCGCGTTTGAATCATATTGCACAAATCAGTTATGGTTTGTCGCAGGTCATAATCGGCAGGAATAATTTCCATTTTTCCCGCTTCTATTTTGCTAAAATCGAGAATGTCATTTATGATTGTAAGAAGTGTGCGCCCAGAACTTTGAATATCGCGTGCATAATTTTTAATGGAAGTTTCACTTGATTCGCGCAAAATCATTTCGTCTAATCCTAACACCGCATTTATAGGCGTTCGGATTTCGTGGCTCATGCTGCTCAAAAAATTTGATTTTGCCTCATTTGCCGCATTAGCTTTTTGATTTGCATTGCGTAGCTCCGAAGTTGTCGCTTCCAAAAAAGTTACAAGTCGCTCTTCAATTGGAAGGGCAACACCTATTGGGCGCAAAATAGAAGAATCCTCATCTTCAATAGAAGAGTTTGCCATTCCCATAATTTCGTTTGCCAAAAAAAGTTGCTCTTGTTCCGCAATTTGCACCTGCGCTAACTCATTTTTGTTAAGCTCCGAAACTATCGTGTGTAATTTTTTCCCTGTTGGATTATCCCAAATTTGTTCATCGCTGGGATTCGTTTTTTTCTGAACTAAAACTCTTGATGTAGGATACGCAGTTGAATATGGATTTTTTGTAGGCGTTTTATTAAAGAAGATTCCTGGAATAATTGGATGGTGTAAATTGCAATACATCGCCTCTCCTTCGCGCAACCCAATTGTTACAAGTTGACTATTAAAAACTCCGCCTTGACCATTGTAGCTATACAATTCGCAAAAACCGTGACAATAAACTAAATCCCGCAAAAATCGCCTGTAAAAATCAATTTCTTTGTGCGCTGATTCTTTTAGAAAAATTGCGCGGTTTGCACAGGCAAACAAAAAAATCGCTTCGGGAGAAAAATCTCTCATTCGTAAACTTGCTTCTTCTGTTTTGTTTAAGATTTCGGTGGATTTTCCGTAAGTAAAACGGATATTTTCGCCGTCGCGCACATCGCCCATTGTGTTTATTTCGCCATCTTCATTGAATCCGCACGGAACACGGGGCATAAGATAGCCGTTTCTGTTTACAACAAGCGGGAATTCGCAAATGTTTGAAATAAAATGCGCATCTGGGTCAACGTCAAGATATTTTTTGTAAATTTGAGTTGCGGGGAGTCCGTCAATTGTTTTAATAACAGAATCCCCTATTGCGCCAGGGATTCCCGCTTCAACGCGCATTTCTTTTCCAATCGGCTTCCACGAAAAAAGACTTTCGCTGTAAAAATGCAAATTTTTCCCCGAAAAAATCACCGCCACAATTCCATTCCGAATCACGTGATTTCCAAAAGCATAGGGGGCTTGG